>NZ_JAIQXS010000015.1:0-134903 GCF_020166565.1 Rhizobium sp. 3T7 | reverse complement strand
GGTTCAATCCGGGCGTTCTTGAGTGGCACTGTCTGCCGGTGAGGCTGCATCGCAGTCTGACCGAAATCAGACGCGCTTCTGGTCAAGTCTTCGGCAAAGTCGCTCCAATCGGCTCGAAGCGTGGAACAATGGTGCACATTCCGGGCATTGAAGAAATATCAAATTCGGATTGATCGCTTCGGCTGTCCGAATTGTAGGTCCCAAACATTACATCCAATCCTATGCCGTAACGCCCCCTTATTCGTATTCCGAGGCAGGCGCGCCTGCACCTGAGAAAGCGTCAGCTCATGCTGACAGGTAAGGCGAGGGCGAGGAGTGCCGCGAAAACCATGACGACCCCATAGGGTACCTTGCGGCTTGCCCGGATTTCTTCGATGCGCATGAAAAAGGCGAGATGCGCGAAAGGCAGCGGCACCGTCAGCCGCAGCATCAGCATTGTCGCGACGCCGAGGACGAAAAGGAAGATCGAAAAAGGCAGCATGCCCTGCCAGCCGACGAAAAGGCCGATCGGCAGGAGGAGCTTAGCGTCGCCGGCGCCAAACAGACCGAAAGCCCAGAGCACGACACCAAGCACGAATAACAACAACCCGGCCCCGACATCGCCACCGATGCCGTTAGAGGAAAACAGCGCAGCGCCGATATCCCCGGAGCCAAGTGTTAAGGCTACCGCGCGCAGCGCGTAAAGCGTCACGAGCGCAAGCACGACTGTGTTGGGGATTTTCCAAGTGCGGAAATCGGTCCAGGCAGCATAAAGAAGAAGCAATACTGCAACCCACGTAGTAAAATCGACAATTTGTACCATGCAGGCTAAGCCTTTTTGGGAAGATAATCTACGGAATCCCGCTTTTGAAGCCGGCTCTGGACCGCTATGGAACAGTGTTTACCGAATATCGGTCGGAACGCATCTTAACCATAAACTATATCCGTGAAGCTGCGCATATATCATTAGTTGACTATATAATAATTAACAGATTATTAATATTCCCCAGTCGAAGGGGTGGTCTCGACGACAAGGCGGCCGGGGGACGGCGCCATTAATCTGGAGGTAATTCTCGATGAAAGCACTTGTAAATAGCGTACGCGCTTTCGCGCGGGAAGAAGACGGCGTGGCGCTGTCGGAATATCTTGTTCTGCTTGGCTTGCTTCTCGGCGGTGTGATCGCTGCAGTAACGCTCGTTTCGGGAAATCTGGCAACTGCTTGGGCGTCTTGGGGCACGTTCTTTACCACTAACCTAACCGCCGGCACCCCTAAGCCCGTCCCCACCCCTGGCGGCTAATATGCGCTTCAATATAGAGAGGAGTTTCTTAACTCCTCTCTACTAATTTAGAAACAGTAGATGGAATTACTCCATCCAGTGTACCGAGTACCGGTGATGCGTTCTTCAACGATTTTCAGTCTCGTTATTGCTTTTTTCCTGGCCGTGGCAGCAGTTTTTGCCATGCGCGGCTATCTCGCAGACCAGCAGGCGCGATTGCTGGCGATGAGTGGCACGAAGGTGCAGGAAAAGACACTTGTTGTCGCCGCCAAGGCGATGCGCTTCGGCGACCGGGTGCGCCCCGAAAGTCTCAAGGCCATCCCGTGGCCCTCAAACGAAACACCCACAGGCTCGTTCACGAACATCGAGGCGGTCGTCGGCGATGACGCCCAACCGCGCTATGCCATGGAGGCGATCGATCCGGGCGAGCCGGTGCTTTCCTCGAAAATCACCGGCGCCGGCGAGCGCGCCACGCTGTCGGCAGCACTCGACCAAGGCATGAAGGCGGTTTCCATCCGCGTCAACGATGTACTCGGCGTTGCCGGCTTTGTGCGGCCCTCCGATCGCGTCGACGTACTTCTGACGCGGATCGTGCGCGGGCAGGCTGGTAACGACCAGACCTTCGTTGATGTGCTGCTGCAAGGCGTCAAGGTGCTGGCGGTGGACCAGACGGCAGACGAGCGCAAGGACGAGCCGTCCGTTGTGAAAACCGTCACCTTCGAGGTCACGACCGACGAAGCACAGCGCCTCACTCTCGGCGCCAGTATCGGCACGCTGTCGCTGGCGCTTCGCAACATCGCCTCTTCCTCAGTCGAGCAAACCCGGCCGATCACCGTCGCCGACCTCGGCGGCGGCCCGATTGCAACGGAGCTCGACAAGGATCTGGGGAAGATGAAGGCGCAGGAGCCAGAAAAACAAGCGCAGATTGTCGAACCCAAGGCTGAGCCGGTGCTGTCGGTCGCGCCGAATTGGGTGACAGTGGGCGTCTGGAACACGACGAAGCGCGAGGAGCACAGAGTCGGCCTGATACCATGACATAATATGCGGCGGACCCGCAGTTGCGGCGGAATGAGGGGGATAGAGCAGGCATGTCCAGGGGTGGCGAGGGGGGAAACGCAAGGTCCAAAGGCCCTGCGGCACTGGTGGCAGTGTTTTTGGCCTGTGCGTGCTGGGGGGTAGGATTTACCGGGCGCGCTGCTTCACAGGAAAAGTTCGTCACGCTCGGCGGATCGGTCCAGCATGTCACGCTACCTCCGAACGAGACACTGACACTTAACACAGGCCAGCCGTTTGGCGATCTTGTCATCGGCAGCGCCGATATGATCGACGTGGTTCCGCTTTCCGACCGGTCGCTGTTCATCCGCGGCAAGAAAACCGGCGCCACCAACATCTCGGTCTATGGTGATGACAAGTCGCTTTTGGGTGTCATCGACATCCGCGTCGCCAGCGATTTCACCGAAGTTGCCGCCGCCATCCGCTCTGCCGCGCCCTCGGCCCGGGTCAGGGTGGTCAACTCCAACGACCGCATCCGCCTGACAGGCATCGTCCGTGACGGCATCGAGTTGCAGCGGGTGATAGAAGTCGCCCAGTCCTATTCCGACCAACCGGTGCTGAACCAGCTGCGCGTCGGCGATAGCCAGCAGGTGATGCTGGAGGTCCGTGTCATTGAAGCCTCCCGCCAAACGGGTCGCGACCTCGGGATCGGTTGGGCCGGGCAGGGCAACAACGGCATCGGTAAGGCAACGACCAGCCAGGGCATCGGAGTGAACGATGATGGAAACCTGGCTCGCACCCTCCTCGACCCCAAGGGTGCAGCAACGGGTATGCTGCCCTTCGGCCAGCTGATCGCCAAGGTACTGGAAATCTCTGGCGGCCGCATCGACGTGGTCATTAACGCGCTCGAGCAGAAGGGATTGGTGCGCCGCCTGGCTCAGCCGAATCTGATCGCCATGAGCGGCTCGACCGCCAGCTTCCATGCCGGCGGTGAAGTGCCGATCCTAAAGACGACGACCAACGGCGCGACCGTCGCCACCGAGACGGACTATCGCCCCTTCGGCGTGCGGCTGACCTTCAAGCCGGTGGTACTTGACGACGGCGTCATCAATTTGGAGATCGAGCCGGAGGTTTCCGAGCTCGATCAGTCGATCAACGTCAACGGCAATCCGGGTTTCATCTCGCGCGCTGCCAGCACGACGGTAGCCCTTCGAGACGGCCAGAGCTTTGCAATGGCGGGGCTGCTGCAGTCGATCAATGCCAAGGACATCCAGCAATTGCCGGGCCTCGGGAAGATACCGGTTCTCGGCGCATTGTTCCGCTCGACGAGTTTCCAGAAGAAGGAATCCGACCTCGTTATCGTCGTCACCCCGCGCATCGTGCGGCCGGCCCGGCCGGGAGAGGACCTCTACAGTCCACTCGATCAGACGCGTTCTTCAAATGACGTCGAGCTTTTCGCCCTCGGTGTTTTGGAAGTCGACAAGGACATGCTGCGGCGCTTTCGCAACGGCGACGGTGCAAAAGGCCCCTACGGCCATCGTCTCGATCTGGACCAGGGAGGTCAAGTTGTCGTTCAAAAACGCTAAGCGCGCCCTTCTCGCCCTTTCCGCCGGCCTCGTTTCCGGCTGCGCCGACTACATGAACCATCGCGACTCGATTACCTTCGGGCTCGGGAACGCGATGGAAGCAAACAAGGCCATCCATACTGAGGACCCATTCCCGCCGGAAGCCCAGCGAACCCGGATCGCAAGCGACGGCAAGGTGATCCGCAGGGTGGTCACTGAGTACCAGAACGGCGGGACGGTCATTATTCAGCCGTCGCCGGCCATGGGGTCCAATGGGTCGACCGCCGGCCAGTAACAATCGAAGGGCATGAACGGCGATAACGCCGGAAGGGAAAATGCACAAAACACGGTCGTCGCGGCATAGCGCAGCGATGGGGGTATGCCAATGCTGGGTAGGGTTGTCAGACGGTTCTGGAACGATCATCGCGGCTACGTCATCGCCTTGACGCTCATTGCCATGCCGCTGCTTCTCGGCTTTTCGCTGCTGGTCATCGATGTCGGCCGCAGCAGCAACCTGCATACCGACCTCCAGAATGCCGTCGATGCGATGGCATTGGCCGGAGCCCGCGAACTCGACGGCCGCGATGATGCCATTGCGCGAGCGCAGGCGGCGATCGAGAAGATCGCTAATAGCGCCGCTTTTCCCGGCGGCGGAACCGGCATGTCGCTCGGCTCGTATATTACCGTGGCCTATAAAGGCGGAAACGATGCCGCGAGCACGGTCAAGGTGGTCTTTCTGAAGGACATCCCGGCCAATGACGACACGTCCATCCCGTCTTCGATGGAAACGACCGAATCCAACGACGCTTCCTACGCCTGGGTCATCGCCAAGCCGCAAGCGATGCAGACGATCTTCCCGATCCCGGTTGGCTTCAGCCGCGATACGATCAACATCGCTGCAGACGCGGTGGCGGTGTACCATGCCAGCGCTTGCGATGTGACGCCGATCTATATCTGCAACCCGTTCGAGCCAGCTGGGAACACGAGCGAGACGGCAAGCGAGGATGCGGCTGAGGCCTTACACACCAACTTTACGGCCGGCAATCTCTACGGGCGACAGATCGAGCTTCACAGCACCTCGGCGTCCAATCCGGGTCCCGGCAATTTCGGATTCCTTCGGACCCCCTTGGGCAATGGGGCATCCGTTCTGGCGGAGGCGCTTGCCACCGGTAATCCCGGTACCTGCTATACACAGGACAGCCTCGATACAGAGACCGGTGCAAAGGCTGGGCCTGTCGAAGACGGCGTGAATACGCGCTTCGGTTATTACTCCTCGTCGTTCAACCAGGTGAGCGGTGATTATCGTTATCGACCTGCCCGAAACGTACGCTCCGCCCAGACAATCACCGGCAACGGCAAGAAGGGCTGCGATACCTACAATCCCGTCATGGTTGAAAACGTTGTCGGCGATGCCGCCAAGGCTTTGCCACTGGGCTATGGAGCAGCCATGACCTCGCTTGCCGGCGGCAAGATCAGCAGCGGCAACAACTGGCAGTACACGACATATTGGAATGTCGCGCAGGGAACGGCTGCGCCGTCGGTGAGCACGATCCTCAGCAACTACTCCAGTTATCCAGCGCAGGCGAGCGGAACGCCAAGCCGACCCTCCGCTTACGATGTTTATCGTTACGAGCTTGCAAGTCCGTCGCTCATCAACCATGCCTCGCCGAATGGTGAGACCGGAACACCGGCGACGGGCGGCCAGTGCTATAGCGGGCCCGACCTTTCGAATTATACGGCGGCCGAATATGGTGATCGCCGCGAGATCTTCTCGGCCATTGTGAATTGTGGCTATGAGGC
Organism: Rhizobium sp. 3T7; assembly: GCF_020166565.1. Taxonomy (NCBI): domain Bacteria; kingdom Pseudomonadati; phylum Pseudomonadota; class Alphaproteobacteria; order Hyphomicrobiales; family Rhizobiaceae; genus Rhizobium; species Rhizobium sp. 3T7. The sequence continues at coordinate 129,289 of NZ_JAIQXS010000015.1, read as the reverse complement.
CTCGGTCGGCCATTTGAACGGTCACAAGGCCACTCGGGCCGTGGCCTTTGCGCGAATGTTCCTGACCAAGCCGGCGATAAAGGATGCCGGCGAGCGATACCTTTCCCTGGAAATGATCGACATTACCGGCAAGGGTGGTCGCGGTACGCTCGACGAATTCCTGCGCGAAGAAGCGGAGCTCGTTCGATGATGGCGCTCGCAAGCTTCATTCGTCACCGGCTCGGTTTCGGCTTCTGGTCGAAAGAAGAAGGTGCCGTGATTGCGGAAGCGCTGGTGGCTGTTCCTTTCGTGACGCTGTTTGCCGCCGGTGTTCTCGAGTTTGGCAACATCTTCTGGGAGCGCATGCAGATCGACGCAGGCTTGCGCGATGCGGGGCGTTACCTTTCCAGATGCCGACCGGCGTCGGGGACCTATGTGCCGACATGCAACCAGGCAACGGCGAAGACGATCGCCTTTTACGGGACGCAAACGCCTGCAGCAGGCGCTAAACCTCGCGTGCCGGGCTGGAATGACCCTGCCGACATCACCATCGCAGCGCCGGATGCCGACGGGAACATCACCATTTCCACTGCTCATCTCTACGAGACCTCGCCGCTGTTCGACTGGCTGGGAATCGATGCCATCACCATCAGTTCCTTCCATGAAGAGAGGTACATCGGATGGTGACCTTTCGGGCATTCAAGGCATTCTGGCGGGATACAAGCGGTGTCACCCTTGCCGAAGGGCTGCTGACCTTTCCCATCGTCATGCTCGTATTCGCCGCCTTCGTCGAGTTCGGCTATGCGATGTCGCAGTGGAATCAGACGGTCAAGGCACTGCAATACGGCGCCCGGTTGGCGGCGGTATCCGACCCCGTGACGACGAATTTCAGTACCGTTTTCCCGATCGAAGCTGCCGATCCACTCAACAACGGCAAAGCGACGCCGAACGACGCAGCGATCTCCTCGACCTGCGGACCGGCTCTTGCGAACTGCACGGCAGCACTGAACCGGATCGTCTTGGGGAGCGACGGCGTTTGCGGCGTGGCAGGTGATCGGCACCCTGGCATTTGCGACCTCAACTGGCGCATCCAGCCGCAGAATCTAATGGTCACCTACCAGCGATCGGGACTCGGCTATTGGGGTCGACCGGACGGACCTGTCCTGACGATGCGGCTGGAGGTGCGCGATATTACCTTCGATCTGCCGATCCTTGGCGCGCTTTTAGGACTTAACGATATCACCATCCCAGCCCATCCGGTGACGATTACAACGGAAGACCTGAAGACGTGCTCAACCTGCTGACTCCTTAAGTATGCGTAGGAACGCGAAATGACAGCTCACATGAACATTGCCGCATCCACCAAGATCCTGGTTCTTTCCGACGACGCGGCTGCAGCGAGCTTCATGCTCGATACGTTCAGTTCGCTTTCGCGTTACGATGTGCGCCATCTGGCCATGAAAGCGCTTGGCGAGAAGGGCCGGTTCGATCCGACGCAATTTGATCTGATCGTTCTCGACGTCGACAACGGCGAATTGCTGCACCGTCCGGAACTGTTCGCATTTCGCACCAGCTATCGGGACATTCCGCTCGTCGTCGTTTCCGAAGACCTGCCGGACGACATGCTGCGGCTGCTCTTCCGCCTGAACGGTAACGACTGGCTGAAGAAGCCGCTTGAGCGCCGGGCGCTGATCGACATGATCTCTACCCACGCGCCCGGCACCGGGGCCGGTGACAGCCGGGTTCATGCAGTGATCTCGGCTGTTGGCGGTGCGGGCGCCAGCGTGATCGCTTCGTCGCTCGCGCATGTACTGGCCCAGCCGACCAAGAATTTCACGCCGCGGGTTGATCTGTTCGACATGGATTTTTCGTCCGGGACGCTCGGCTATTATCTCAATCTTGTCAACGATTACGACCTGAAGCCGGTTATCGCCAACCCTTCCCGGGTCGATCTGGAATTCATTGATCTGGTCCGGAAGCGTCATACGGGCGGTTTTTCGCTGTTGTCCTTCAAGCAGCCGTCTGTCCTACTGACGCCGAAGGGCGCTGAACTCGTACTGCGCATGCTCGACGTAGCCGCCTTCGAGAGCGATCACACGGTCATCGATATTCCCTATTATCACACTCCGTGGAAATACGATGTGCTCAGTTCAGTCAACAGCATCTGCATCGTCACAGAAATGACGGTCCCCGCTCTCTCTCAAGCCAAGGATCTGTTTGCCAATCTGAAACGGTTGAGAGGCAGTTCGGATAAGATAGTCATCGTCATCAACAAATACCGCACCAAACTTTTCGGCCTTGGCGTTCGCCGGCAGCAAACGGAAAAGCTATTCAGGGAGACTCCCACGCACGTCATCGCGGATGACTGGGATACTTTGAGCGAGGCGGTCAACCGCGGCGTGCTACCGGTTGAAGTGAATTCCCGCGCACGCTTCTGCAGCGCGGTCTCCAAACTCGGAGCACTCGTGCGATGAGGGCGAGCGACGGCGGACGCATACGGGCCTTCGTTACGGTTCTTGGCCTTACGGTCTGCGCGGTCGCGGCCGCTGTTGCGGATGCCGCAGCAGGCGGGCTTGTGCCACGAAGCCTCGGACCGGCGACAAGCGCCGTCGTGACGATTGAAAAAAGCTACGCGGCCGGGACAATCGTCATCGACAGCGGGAATCGGACTCTGGACCTCGTCATCTCCGGGAATCGCGTGATCCGTTACAAAATCGGAGTCGGGCGAGATGGATTTCGCTGGAGCGGCACCGTGAAGGTTGGACGCAAGACAGAGTGGCCTGACTGGCGGCCGCCGTCCGAGATGAAGGCGCGTTCTCCGGGGCTTCCGGACCTCGTACCTGCCGGGCCGCTCAATCCACTGGGCGCTCGCGGGATCTATCTCTACAGGGACAACACCGACACCCTCTACCGCATTCATGGAACCAACGAGCAGTCGACAGTTGGCGGCTTCGCGTCGTCGGGCTGTTTTCGCATGAGCAATGCCGACGTCATCGATCTCTATGAGCGGGTGAAGGTCGGTTCCACGGTCATTGTAAAATAGTTCGGGGGTGGAAAGCATGGCGAACGGAATCATGGGGCGTTTCTACAAGCAGCGGGAGCCGGAAAGCCCGGAGCATCTGGAGGCGGCCCAACTGTCTCTGGTGGGCGCAGTTCAGAACATGCCCGCCCAACCGGCTTCCGACAGTGCCACGGCGAGTGGCGAAGTGGCTTCGTTCGGGCCGGACATGGTGTCCGAGCGGGTCAATCTGCACCGCTACCTGCTCGATCGTATCAATCTCGGTATCCTCGACACACTCGACAACGAAGAGATCGCGACCGAGATCAGGCCGTTGGTCAAGGACTATATCCGGGGGAACAACTTCCCGCTCAATGCCAAGGAAATCAATGATCTGATCCGCGATATCACCGACGAGATGCTCGGGCTAGGACCGATCGAGCCGCTGCTGACCGACGACACAATCGCAGATATTCTCATCAATGGCTACAACAGCGTCTATGTGGAGCGGGGCGGCAGGCTAGAAAGTACCGCCGTGCGTTTCAAGGACGAGGACCATCTGCTGCGCGTGATCAACAAGATCGTCTCGGCGGTTGGCCGACGCGTCGACGAGTCGACCCCAATGGTTGACGCCCGTCTTAAGGATGGCTCGCGTGTCAACGTCGCTATCAGACCGATCTCGGTGGATGGGCCACTCGTTTCCATTCGCAAATTCACCCGCAAGCCGCTGACAATGGAGCGCCTCGTGGAACATGGGGCCATGGCCAACGCTATGCGCATCCTTCTTAGCGCCGCGGTCAAGGGCAAGGTGTCCATGGTCATTTCGGGCGGCACCGGTTCTGGCAAGACCACCTTGCTCAACGCTCTCTCCTCTCAGATTTCTCCGAAGGAACGCCTGATTACCATCGAAGACGCGGCCGAGCTCCAACTGCAGCAGCCGCATGTCGGGCGTTTGGAAACCCGACCGCCGACGCTCGACGGGCGCAATGAGATTCGTCAACGCGAACTTTTGAAAAACGCCCTGCGCATGCGTCCGGACCGCATCATCGTCGGCGAAGTACGCGGCGACGAGGCATTCGACATGCTGCAGGCGATGAATACCGGTCACGAGGGGTCGATGACGACAATCCACGCCAACACGCCCCGCGACGCCGTCGGCCGGCTCGAGCAGATGGTCGGCATGGCAGGGATGCCGATGTCGCAGTTAAGCATTCGCTCGCAGATCTCGTCCGCCATCACCATTATCGTGCAGGTCCAGCGCCTGAGCGACGGCAGCCGCAAGATCGTCTCCATTTCCGAGATTACCGGCATGGAGGGTGAAGTCGTGCAGATGCAGGAGATTATGAAATTTAAGAAAATTGGCACCGATGAAGACGGGCGCATCCACGGAGAATTCCGCGCCACCGGCATCAGGCCGCGATTCGTCGAAGAATTTGCGGAACTTGGGATCGAGATCCCTGTGACGATTTTTGATCCCGGTAAACCGCTGCAAACGGGACCTGTTCAACCATGACCCTGACCCTACTTTACGCGGCCGTGTTCATCGCCGCCCTTGTAGCTGTCGAAGCGATAATGCGCGGCTACTTCAGGACATCCGAACGTCACCGCGCTGTGAACCATCGGCTGAGCCTGCTCGATGTCAGCGACGATCATGGTAAGACCTACCGCGATATGCTGAAGGAGCGCGGTGCCGACGGCAGCTGGCGACAGATCCCTTGGATGCAGCGGCTGCAGCAGTTCTACGCCCAGTCCGGCATCCAGTTCGATGCCAGGCGATTTGCTCTCTTCGCGATCATCGGCGGACTTTTGACGTGGCTGGCCGTTCAGTTTCTGGCGCCGAGCAACCTGGTCAGGATACCGGCCTTTCTCTTAATCTGCCTCCTTGTCCCTGCGCTCGTCGTCTGGAGGGCCCGGGCTACCCGAATGCGAAAATTCGAACTGAAGCTTCCCGAAGCGCTCGATGTCGCCAACCGCAGCCTGGCCGCCGGCCACCCGCTGCCGGCGGCGATTGCTCTGGTGGCGCGCGAGATGCCTGATCCGATCGGTACCGAGTTCGGCCTCCTCTCGGACGAACTCACCTATGGCGTGGCGCTGGACGACGCACTCATAAACCTGTCTAACCGGGTAGGCGTCGAGGATCTGAACCTGCTTGCAATTTCGCTGAGCGTACAGGCCGGAACCGGTGGGAATCTCGTCGAAATCCTGCAGAACCTTTCGAAGACGCTACGAGACCGGACGATGCTTAAAGCAAAGGTCAAGGCGATTTCCTCGGAAGGACGCATCACGGCGATCTTCATGTCGATCTATCCGTTTCTTCTCTACGCGATGATCAAGACGCTCTCGCCGACCTACTTCGATCCCGTCTGGGCCAGCGGCTACGGAACCATCGTGGTGAGCGTGCTGCTGGCCGTCATGGCGGTCGGGAATGTCATTCTCTACAAGATGATCAACTTCGAGTACTGAGGTAGCCATGTCGAGCGAGTATGGAATTTACCTCGTCGTCTTCTTTGCGGTGTTGATATTTTCTGCGGCGGCATCGGAATTGTTTTTCCGGCGGCGGGAAGTTGGGATCCGACTGTCAAAAACCTCGGCGGCGGCGAGAGGTGATGAACTCCGCCTTGGCGATACGACGATTGCTGATCTTGGCGAGGCAGAAAACCGCCTGATCCGTCGCTATTTCGAGATTACCAGACGTGACACGAATGCGAACTCCACCCAGAACCGGCTTATCCGCGCGGGATATTTCGAAGGGAGCGCAGTGACCACCTTCCAAGTGGTTCGCGCGCTGATCTGTGTCGGCGTGTTCGTCGCGTCGGTTTGGGCCCTAAACCGATTCGTGGCGGACACGTCGCGGATGGCTACGCTCATCATCGCCATGTTTGCTGCTGGCATGACCTTCATTTTGGTCAGCATTTATATCGACCGGCGTGGCGCCGCCAAGGAGAGAGAGTACCGCCGCCTCTTTCCCGATTTTATGGATATGCTGATCGTCTGCCTCGATGCAGGGATGAGCATCGAGGCGGCGGCCAACCGTGTTGCCCGGGAATTCGTCGACAAGCAGCAGGACTTCGGCCTGCATCTCTCGATCATGATGCTGGAAGTACGAGGTGGCCGACGATTGCGTGATGCGCTGGCTAATCTTGCCACCCGCCTCAGGATCGACGAGGCGCGGGCGCTTTCCGTTCTGTTCCGCCAATCGGAGGAACTCGGGACCAGCGTGACGCAGACGCTACGCGTCTATAGCAAGGAAATGCGCGATCTCCGCATCGTGCGCGCAGAAGAAAAGGCAAACGCCCTGCCGATCAAGATGCTGCTGCCGCTCGGCGCGTTCCTTTTTCCGGTGAGCCTCGTCATTGTTCTCGTTCCCATTGTTATCCGTGTTGCCAGCCTTTTCGGCGGCCTGAAACCCGGCGGTTGAGCCAAGCGAGGTCCGTATGCAGCATTCGCCCGAACAGGATCGTGAACATGTCGTCACACCCCTCGATCCACGGATGCCGATGGCACCCGCAAGTATCGAGGAAACTGGCCTGGAATCGTCGTTTCTGCTTCGGCTAGCGGCAAAGTGCGCAGCCGAGCAGGATACAATCACGGCATCTCATCTGGCAGACCGTATGAAATTGCCGAAAGTGCTGGCCAATGTCCTGATCAAGGAACTGGTGAAACTCGCATTCCTGGAGGCGCGGGGCTTGGCTGGCGAGGACGTGAGATCCGACATTCGTTATGCGCTTTCGCTGAAGGGTTTTGAATATGCCCATGCCGCCTCACGGCAATCCCAGTATGTCGGGCCAGCGCCCGTGTCGCTGGATGCTTTCTGCCGACAGGTGAATTTGCAGTCCATTCATGACGAGCGCGTGACGCAGGAGCGGCTGATCGAGAGCCTGGAAGGGCTGGTGCTTTCTCCCTCGCTGATCGAAAAACTCGGCCCGGCGATGAACTCCGGCCGTTCCATCCTACTTTACGGACCGCCCGGAAACGGAAAGACGAGCATCGCCGAGCGGACGTCGCACCTGTTTCGCCAAGCAATCTGGGTGCCTTATGCCATCGAGGTCGGAGGCCATGTCATCAGTTTTTATGACGAAGCTGTGCATCAACCCGTCGCCGATGCTGGCGCAATATTCTATCCGAAGGCTGATCAGCGATGGATCGAATGCCGTCGCCCGGTCATCAAGACCGGCGGGGAATTGACGCTCGATCTGCTCGATCTCACCTTCAACGAAGGACCGAATGTCTACGAAGCACCGGTCCACCTGAAGGCATCTGGTGGCGTTTTCATCATCGACGACTTCGGGCGCCAGCAGGTGGCGCCGCAATCGCTCATCAATCGTTGGATCGTGCCGCTCGAGCGCGGATACGACTTCCTGACGTTGCACACCGGTAAGAAGTTCAAGGTTCCCTTTGACGAGCTGGTCGTATTCTCGACAAATATCGCGCCGAAGGATCTCTCCGATGAGGCGGGTTTGCGACGCCTGAAGTACAAGATTTTTGTGAATACTCCGTCGCGCGACGAGTACCTCAAAATTTTCAAGTCCTATGCCCGCGACACGGCAATTGATGTCGATGATTTTGAATTGAACCTTTTCTACGATCGCAAGTACGGCAGCATGCTGGCGTCCTGCTATCATCCGAAATATCTTCTCGATTTTGTCGGGTCTTACTGCGAATTTAATAGAATGCCTAAGATCGCGTCGCTTGCTACGCTCGAACGGGCGTGGGAGGGGGTTTTTACGCTGGAATGATTGCCGACTTAGTTGATCATGGTGCGTCCTTAAGAAATGTATGAAACACTGACGACTTACGGCGGAGGAAAGTGAGTGGCCAGCATCCCAAGTCTTGACACCGAAGTGGACTACGCAAAGCCGCACGGTATGCGAACAGCCGGAGAGCAGAAGCGCTCAAAAAACGCGCCGCTCATCACCATGGTGCTGTTGCTTGTGCCACTCAACGCAGGCGTCCTGATCTACACTGCCAAAAACTCAGCGGATGTACGCGAGAGCCGCGAGGCCATTGAAGCGCTCAAGAGGTCGATAGATGGCCTCAAAGTCCAGCTAGACAAGCAAGCTGGAAAGTCCGAGGACGAAGCCGCGATCACCCGCCAGAACGTGGAAAGCCTGCAAAGGACGATTTCCGCGTTGGATGAACGGATGCGTTCAAGCGCGATTCATTCGCGGGTCGGCGCGGGGCTGGTTCTAAGTGCGCCGGGCAAGGAACCACCGCAATATTTCGCGCCATCGCCTGCCGCCCTGCCAGCGGGAAATGAGCCTCCGGACGGCAGTCTGGCGTCGATCGATGCCAAGGGCGTGGCGGTCGATGACCTGCCGCGCTACGAACGAACCGTCTCGCCGGAGGGCAAGCTTATACTCCGGAAGGTGCCGTGAACGGCGATATCGCAGAACGTTCCAAAGCAAATCAAAGCGCGACACTAGTCGTGACAGAACCGTTTGGCGGTGTCTGGAAGACCTACCCACGCTGCGCGAAATTCACGCTGTTCTTCATTAATTCAAGATTCCGGGCAGTCACCTCGTTTGAGGGATCGAGCTCGTAGGCTTTCAGGAAGTACCGTCTGGCTGCTCGTAGGTCGCCGCGCAAGAGGTGGGAGTACCCGATGTTATTGTAGTAGACCGGCGTGTTGCCGATCATTCTCGAGAGTTGCCTGTAGGCGCGGTCGGAAGTATCGAAGCGGGCCACCATGTCAGCAGAGGCCGCCAAGCCCAGCCAGGCGGCAGGATCTTCCGGAAAGACATCAACCGCGCGCTTATAAATGGCGTACGATTTTCCGTAGTTCTTTTCCTGAAATTGCAGCTTGCCGACAGTGATGAGTTCGTCGTTCTTGTAGAAGGCGACAACTGATTCATCTTTTAGGGTTCTTGCACTATCGCCATAGGCAGCCAGATCATCAAAGCTGGATGACTGGCACCCGACCAGCATCCCTGCACTCGCAAGCAGAAATGCAATGCATCCAATCCGAGCCCTAACCTGCAACATTTGCAATTTGATCCCCCGATTTTATGACAACCTAAACAAGCGTTCGCATGGGTCACGGCAAATCTTCCTGAAAAAAAGCTAACAACTCAACAATTTAGGCGCAGGTCGCAAAATAGTGACATGTGTGCAGCTTCGTTGGCACACAAAATGTGCAAAATGACCAGAATACGCGCGATTCGAACGACGCGGCTTTAGTGGACTTTTTCTTTCGATTCGCAGGGTGGAAAATTAATCAACGTCACCTAGCTATACTGTTTCTATTGGTGGTTGCTACGCCCCCGTAAAAGCCAAGGGAATGGAAGCTGTGCGGACAACCATATTCACGCTGATTCGCTTGGGGCCATCACTGGCTTACGCAATGGCGACGGTCTTCCTCATCAGCATGGTGCTGTTGGAACACTACCCCTCAAGCTTATCCGCCTGGTGGCTTTATACCACCATACTTCCAATCATGCGCGAGCCCATCTACCTGCTTTTTGCAGTACCCGGCGCGGAAATCTGGAGCGCCACGGTGCTTTTGCTGCTCGTATCGCTTTTTGGGATTCGTCTGGCGTTGCGGCCGCAACAATACCCACGGTCGGGATTCATCCATGCGCACGTCGCGCTGATCGCAACGGGTGAGACTATGGGGCGGGCGGCAGTGGCGCAAGCCGGCCTTTCCGGCTTTTCGTTACCGCAATTGCTGCGCGGCGACTGGTCTTTGCTCCCGCTATCCTATTCAACGCCCGGGACCGTTATTTTTGTCCTAGTGTTGTCGGCCTGCATTTGCTCCCATTTGACGATCATCAAACGCGCATATCGGCCTGATGGAGATCAGGCTGGACTTTGATTGGCCGCTCGGTGCAGCTGGCGAAGAGCGACACTGTCTGGATGGCGCCCAACTGCGAGTTTCCAACGGCGCTTTGAGACTTTTCCGAGCAGACGACGCTGAGTGCACGCGGATTGGAATACACATCAAGGACGCTCGTCTCTATGCCCGACAAGCTCGACGACATGTGGCGCGGCATTCTGCGAAACATCCACTCAACCATCAGCTGGATTCTGTTCAGGCGAGAATGTGACGAATATCTCGCACGTTGGCTGTGGTTTTCGATCCCCACAAGAAAGTGACATAAGAAAGCGGCTGCACTGACACGCGCAGTCCAAATCCACCGCGATGCCGGCTAATGACGTTTGCCAGCTCGTTGCGAAAATTCGCCGGAACGGCGCGAAACGGCAAGCCCGCCTCGCGCCCATGACATTAATTTACGCGAGCCGGCGGCAAGCGGTCGCGATGCGTTCCAGGGCTTCCTTGAGATCCGATTCCGCCGAGGCGTAGGAGATCCTGAAAAAGGGCGAAAGGCCGAAAGCCGAGCCTGGCACCACCGCGACATTGGCCTCTTCAAGAAGGTAGGCGCAAAACTCGCTGTCCGTCGTGATCTTGCGGCCGCCCGGCGTCGTCCGGCCGAGAATTCCGCCGCATCCGGAGAAGGTATAGAAGGCGCCTTCGGGAGTGCGGCAATCAAGACCATCGATCGCGTTGAGGCCCGAAACGACCAGATCGCGCCGCCGCCTGAAGCTCTGCGTCCGCTGCGCGAGAAAATCCTGTGGCCCGTTCAGCGCCGCAACAGCCGCGGCCTGGCTGATCGAGGACGGGCAGGACGTTGCCTGGCTCTGTACCACGGCCATCGCCTTGATGAGCATTTTCGGGCCACCGGCATAGCCGATACGCCAGCCGGTCATGGCATAGGCCTTGGACACGCCGTTGATCGTCAGCGTGCGCTCACGCAGGCGCGCTTCCAACTGCAACGGCGTGACGAAGCGGAAATCGTCATAGACGATATGCTCGTACATATCGTCCACCATGAGCCAGACATGTGGGTGTCTAAGTAACACGTCCAGCAATGGTCGATAGTCATCGGCGCTATAGGCCGCACCCGAAGGATTGGACGGCGAATTCAGCAACAACCAGCGCGTCCGCGGCGTGATCGCCGCTTCGAGTTTCTCGGCGGTTAGCCGAAAGCCGCTGTCTGCATCGCACGGAACGAGAACGGGCTTGCCTTCGCAGATCTGAACAATGTCGGAATATGAAGTCCAGTACGGCGTCGGGATGATGACCTCATCACCGGGATCGACGGTCGCCATCATCGCATTGAACAGGATCTGCTTGGCGCCGGTGGCGACGGTTATCTCACTGACTTCGAAAGAAAGATTGTTCTCGCGCTGAAACTTGGTGCGGACAGCTTCCTTCAGCGTCGGTGTTCCGTCGAGCGCCGTATACTTCGTATCGCCACGCTGCATGGCATCCCAGGCAGCCTGCTTGACATGGTCCGGTGTTTCGAAATCGGGTTCGCCGGCGCCCAGGATGATGACTGGCTTGCCTTCCCGCTTCATGGCTGCCGCTCGCGCGCCAATCTGCAGGATTTCGGAGACACCGATAGCGGATATCCTTGAGGCGGACCTAAAGCCCGCTTCCTCAATTTTCACGTCGATCGGCATGGTTGGACCTACTCGATCTCGAAGGAGACGCCCTGCGCGAGCGGCAGCGCCTTGGAGTAGTTGATCGTGTTGGTGGCGCGGCGCATGTAAGCCTTCCACGCGTCGGAACCGGATTCGCGGCCGCCGCCCGTTTCCTTCTCGCCACCGAATGCACCACCGATCTCGGCGCCGGACGTCCCGATATTGACGTTGGCAATGCCGCAATCTGATCCATCGGCCGACAGGAAGCGTTCGGCTTCTTGCAGGTCCAGCGTAAAGATCGACGACGACAGACCCGCACCGACGGCATTGTGCTCTTCGATGACCTTGTCGAAATCGGTATATTTCATCACGTAGAGGATCGGTGCGAAGGTTTCCTCGAGCACCGGTCCGAGCTGCGACGGCATTTCCACGAGGGCCGGCTTCACATAGTAGGCCTTGTCGTGGGGCAGCGCGACGCGCTCGCCGCCGTTGATTTGACCGCCATCGGCCTTCGCCTCACCAAGCGCCTTTTGCATGTTATCGAAGGCGAGCTTGTCGATCAGCGGGCCGACCAACGCCGTGCTCTCGAGCGGATTGCCGACAGAGACATTGGCATAGGCCTTCTTCAGGCGCGGCACGAGCTGGTCGTAGACGCTCTCATGCACGAAGAGACGGCGCAGCGTCGTGCAACGCTGGCCGGCCGTACCCATGGCGCCGAAGGCGATGGCGCGCAGCGCCATGTCGAGATCGGCAGACGGGCAGACAATACCAGCGTTGTTGCCGCCAAGCTCCAGGATCGAACGAGCAAAGCGGCGGGCGAGACGCGGGCCGACTTCCCGGCCCATGCGCGTCGATCCCGTCGCCGAAACGACTGGCACCTTCGGATGGTCGACAAGCACCTCGCCGATGGCGCGATCGCCAATCAGCACTTCGCTCAAGCCTTCCGGCGCATCGCCGAAACGCGCAATGGCTCGCTGCAGGATGGCCTGCGAGGCAAGTGCGGTCAGCGGCGTCTTCTCGGAAGGCTTCCACACCACCGCGTTGCCACAGACCAGCGCAAGGGCAGCATTCCAGGCCCAGACAGCGACAGGGAAATTGAAGGCAGAGATGACACCGACGACACCGAGCGGATGCCAGGTTTCCATCATCCGATGTCCCGGGCGTTCGGTTGCGATGGTCAGGCCGTAGAGCTGGCGGGACAGACCCACCGCGAAATCGCAGATGTCGATCATTTCCTGGACCTCTCCGAGACCTTCGGACGGGATCTTGCCGGCTTCGATCGAGACGAGGCGGCCAAGCTCCATCTTGACGCTACGCAGCTCCTCGCCCAGCAGACGGACGAGCTCACCGCGCTTGGGGGCAGGAACAAGACGCCAGGACTGGAACGCCCGAGCGGCCTTCTCGATCTTCGCGGTGGCTGCGTCGCGGCTGTCGGTTTTCAGGGCTGCCAGTTGCTCACCAGTGACCGGGCTGTAAGAGGCCATGTCTCCGCCGGTGTAAAGCGCCTTGTCGACACCGATCTTATCGAGAAGGGCAACGGCTTCCTGTGTCACGTTCACTGTTCTTGCTGTTACGGTCATGTAACGACCCTCTGTTTTAAGTGTTTGAATCTTGTCGGTGGCGCCGTTTCACTCGGCCGCTTGGGCAGCGGTCAGGCGTGTTTGGCATTCGGCGATCGATTGAGCCTCGATACCGGCGTAGTGATCGAATTCGTTGAGAACCGGGATGCCGAGGTCGCGCTCGAAGCGCTGCTGATTGGGGCTTGCGGTAAACTCCTGCGTCGCCTCGTCACCGAGGTTGGACTGGAAGATGCCGGCCGCGCTGACCGGCAGGAAATCCTCGTAGACGATCGGATCGAAGCAGACGAGACCGTCCGCCACCAGCTGATCGATGCCGGCATCGGCTGAGGCAATTGCGCTCTCACCCTTCTCCGTAAGCGAGTAGCGGAAATAGCCAAGGCCCTGTTCGCGGATCTCGGCCCAGCTATCGGGGAAGGGAACGAAGGCATCGGCAAGGGCCTTCTCATAGGCGGCTGCATTCGAGCCGTCCGCCGCCGGGCGCACCACCTTGCGCGAACCCGTCAGGAGTTTGTCGTAAAGGGCGCGGCCCTTCGGCGTCAGTGCAATGCCGCGGCTTTCGATCTCGCCGAACCGGGCCGTATGCGTGCCCTCCTGCCAGCTGCCACTCGCATCCCTGAAAGCGACGGCTTCCTCAAGCGCCTTGAACGACGTCTGTCGTAGCAGGATTGCACAGCGACGGCTCGGCGGTCCTTCGACGACCGCCTTCGGCGCAATGCCATATTCCGGCATTAGTCGCTGCACCTCGTCGATGTCGAGGGTGCGCGGCGTCAGGTGGTTGATATGCGGCCCCTTGAAGGAAACGACGTCGGCAACCAACCGGTGCGCATCATGCAGACGCTTATACATGGCGAGGTCGACATTGGCGTGATGATGCCAGCGGAAGGTCTCCAGGACGTCCGCGACGAAGCGCTTGGCATCGTCATCATCGAGACCGCCCTGGCGCTCGGCCTTTTCCGTCAGTTCGATGGCACCGGCGGTAAAGATCTGACGCTTCCGCAGGATCGCCTCGGCTCCGGCGCGCAGTTTCTCGTCGGCAATCAGGTCGAGGCGTAGCAGGGACGTGAAGACACGGAACGGATTTCGCTTGAGCGCTTCGTCGCCGACCGGACGGAACGCGGTGGAGTGAACAGGTACCCCGGCTTCGCTGAGATCATAGTAGCCCACGGGGTACATCCCCATCACCGCAAAGACGCGTCTCATCATCGCGAGTTCGACAGCGGTCCCGAGGCGGATGGCGCCGTGGCGCTCTTCGGAGACGCGCTCGAGCGAGTGGGTTTCCTCCAGCCTCTCCTTGAGAGCCGGATCGGCGGCAAGCGTCGCCGCGTTCACCCTGGCAACGATGTCCATCAGCGTACCGTAGGCGGGAACTTCGGTGCGGTACATGGCCGACATCGCCGCGGAGAATGCAGAGCGGATGTCACAGGAAGAGACGAAACTTCTGGTCGACATATTTTATCTCGCAGTACCAATGGAGAGTTCATTCTTGATTGCGATCATATCGCGCGTGGGGTAGATGAATAACGATAAATGAAGCTGAGATGATGCGGTCTTGGAATGACATTGCCTCGAAAGCTGATGCCCGACCTGACCACGCTGCAGTCATTCGAGTCTGCCGCTCGCCACGGCAACTTCACGCGGGCAGCTCTCGAACTTCATCTGACCCAAAGCGCGATCAGCCGACAGATCAAGGATTTGGAGACCCAGCTCGGCGTCCTGCTCTTCGAGCGCGTTCGGCAGCGGGCGATCCTGTCGGAAGCTGGCAAGCGGCTGCTGCCGGAGGCACGGCGACTGCTGCATCAGACGGAAGAGATGATGATCCGCGCGGCATCCGGCGCGGACGCGACAGCAACGCTTTCGATCGCTACTCTGCCGACTTTTGGCAGTCGTTGGCTGACGCCCAGGTTGCCGGACTTCCTGGCCGCCCATCCCGGCTCGCTCGTTGACATAGCATCGCGCTCGGAGCTGTTCGATTTCGACCAGGAGAGCTTTGACCTCGCCATTCACTACGGCCAACCGATCTGGGCACGGGCAACCTGCACGTTTCTCTGCGACGAGAAAATCGTTCCAGTCGCCAGCCCGACCTTGCTGCAATCGGATCCGGTTGCCCGTCCGGTGGAACTCGCACACAAGCCCTTATTGCATCTGGCCACTCGCCCGCGACTTTGGCGACAGTGGTTCGAACACTGCGACATCGACGTCGATCCCTCATATCGTGGCAATCGGTTCGACCAGTTCTCGATGATCATTGAAGCCGCTGCAATGTCGATGGGGTTTGCGCTTCTGCCACTCTATCTGATCGAGCAAGAATTGAGCTCCGGAAAGCTGCAGATCGTCTTCGATCAGCCGATGTCGACAGAAAACAGCTATTACGTCGTGACACCCGACGGTAAGCGTGAACATGCGCTTGGCCTGGCATTTACCGCCTGGCTCTTCTCGCAGGTAAGCACCAAGGACCCGACTGAACCGTGAGTGACGATCAAACGCCATCCCACATCCCGACGGCACGTATGCTGAGCTGGGCCAGAAACTCGACCATCTATCGGCTTGAGCGGCAGATGATGACCGAAAGGCAACTGTTCGATGCCATTGTCAGGAAAGCGAAACAGAAATTCGAGGATATCAGCGAGATGCAACTCAAGGCGGTTGCGAACTCGGCCGTGACCTTCGCCTGTGAACACGGTGGTCTGAACGACGCTACCTATGCCGAAGTCAGCGCGCGCTCTGGCGTTCGCAACGGCAGATCAAAACGGCGCATCGCTCAAAAGCTGTCACAGAAGGGCGTCGATCGAGAGGTCATTGCGACCGCGCTTGACGAAGCGGATGACTTGCTGGCCGCCATCGTCTTTGCACGCAAGCGCGCCTTCGGGCCGTTCCGCCGTCACGACACCGATCGGGAGCGCGCAACCAAAGAGATGGCCGCCTTCGCGCGCAACGGTTTCAGCTTCGACATGGGAAGGACCGTGCTTGGCATGAGCCGCCAAGAGGCCGAAGACGTCATGAGCGCGCGATCTCGGTAGGTCCAGAGCCCGTCAAACGCTTTACGCCGTCGATCCCCATCGCGCCGTGCAGGTTAGCGTAATGCTATGGGGGCCTTCCAGTTCGGCATCGTGACGCTCGATGAGTTCCACGACCGCATCGATGAAGGCGACATGGTCGAGACTGAGCGTCGTCAAGTCGTTGCAGTCCCACGCCGCCATCGCGATCCCATCCTGACCGACAATGGCAATATCACCAGGCGTGCTCTTGCCGAGCACGCGCCGGGCCGCATCACGCGCGCCGATCGCCATCACGTCATTGCCACAGATGATGGCATCCACCTTGGCGCGATGGAGAAGCAAAACGGCCTCCTTAAAGCCGGAATCGTAGCTGTAGTCACCAAAGGCCTCCGCCTGCAGGGTCAGACCGCGTTTGGCCAGCGCATCGACAAACCACTTGCGCCGCAGCTTGTCGATCCAGCTCGACTTCGTTCCCGAGAGGTAGGCGAACCGCTTCTTTCCGTCGGCGACAATCTTGTCGATAATCTCGTCAGCGGCGGCCGACCCGTCTATCCGGATGCTTGAGACCTTCTCATTGTCGAGCGGTTCGAAGGAAACGATGATCGGCTTCGTCGTGTGGAAAATATCGACTGCATCCTGCATCGATACCATGTCGGAAAAGACGACGACGTGATCCACCTGATAGGTGGAGGCAAGCCGCATGAGCTGCAGCCGGTCATCGTGGTCGGCGCAGCACAGAATGATTGGAAGAAGCTGCCGGGCTTGTAGCCGATGCACGAGAAGCTGCTGCTCTTCTGCTTCGCATGGATTTCCGATTGCATTGACGACCAGCGCCACCAGCCGCGATCGCTGATTGTTGAGGGAGCGGGCGATCGCGTTCGGCTGATACCCATACTCGCGAGCGACCGCCAGGATGCGGTCGCGGGTCGCGCTGCCGATTCTGGAATCGGGGGCGAACGCCCGTGATATCGTGGCGGACGACACCCCGGCGAGCTTTGCCAGTTCCTTCGAGGTGATCCGTCTCTTGTTCATCCAAGCATTCCAGCCATCGTTATGGTGCGGCAATCCTGACGGGCATCCCATCCGCCGCAGCCGATTCCTTGATTGCATCCCAAAGCCTAGCGAATCGCAGGCCCATTTCAACGGAGCCGGTGTTTTCCATCGTCCCAGCGCGAATGGCGAGGAAGTTTTTCATCGGATTGTCGAGAATTTCGGCCTCTTCGCGCGGCTCGGACCTACGGCCGACACTGATCTCCCGCCAGCCACCCCAGGCGTCGATGCGAACGATCGCTTTTGAATAGAAGAAGGTGATGTAGGAGGCGCAGCCGGGAGGACCTTCGCCGGCCGCCGTCAGCGTCGCCAGCGCGCCGTTCTTGAGGCGGGCGGAAACGGCCGTGGCGATGTCAACCTTTTTGCCATGATTATTCATATAGGCCGACACACTCTCGAAATCCGAATTGGCAAGCAGGCAAACGGTGTTCATCATGTGCGCGCCGGTGTCGAACATGAAGCCGCCACCCGATATCTCCGGCTGCTGCTTCCAGTGACCGTCATAGTTGCCGGACCAGCTTTCCCAGATCATCCCCGATATGGCGATCAGATCGCCGAACTCGTTGGCAAGTGCCCGCTTACGCGTATCGATCACCAGGGGAGAGAGACCGCCCTGGAAAGCGGTCACAATGGTCACACCGCTCTCCTTCTGTGCCGCGATCAGCCGTTCGGCTTCCGCTACCGTCGTCACCATCGGCTTTTCGAGGAAGAGATCGAGCCCGGCTTCTGCGACAGCTGTTGCCTGCTCGCCGTGAAACGCATGTGGCGTGGAGACATAGACGATATCAAGCTCGCCCCGGCACGACGCCAACATCTCTCGGCAATCATCGAAGCTTCGGGGCGCTGGCGCACCTGCGGCAATGCATACGTCGATCAGACGCTGTCGAGACGAAGGGATCGTATCGGCAAGCGCAACAAATTCGATCTCGGGCATGCGGGCCCAGCTTGCCGCATACTCAGCCGCTTTCAGGCCTGCGCCAATGACGCCAAGCCGCAATTTTCGTGACATGAAGAATCCTCCCGCATGCAGTGTGTATACGGTTACACAAATGGAACAACGAAGACAAGATTTATTAAATGCCGTTAATTCAATATGTTACCATCGCGTACAGAATCCCATCAAAAACCAACTTGCCAGCAATTGGAATGCGTGTACATTTTCAGCTGTGGTGCTGGAGGGCGCCGCGAACCGAAAAGGGAGGACTTCCGTTGAAGAAGACGGTCATTGGTAGCCTGTGCGCCATTTTGCTCAGCGCCGTTTCGACGCTGGCGTATGCTGAGACAATCCGAATTGCCAATCATGGTCAGGCCGGCATCGACGCCATGAAGTCGACGGTCGAGAAGATCGAGAAGAAATACGGCGTGACCGTCGAGGTCGTCGAATACCCCGCGCCTGACAAGGACTATCTGACGAAGCTGTTGACCGAGCTCGGCGCCGGCAACGCGCCTGACCTCTTTTCCATCCCGACAACGGCCGCCGTCGCCGACATGGTCGAGGCTGGCTACCTCGCGCCGGTGACCAAGGAAATCAAGGCGTGGGACGGCTATGCCAATTTCTATGATGTCGCCAAGCAGCTGGCGGTCAGCCCGGACGGCGAAACCTATGTCATGCCGTTCATGCTCGGCATCCAAGAAATCTACTATCGCAAGGACGTTCTCGACAAAGCTGGTATCTCGACCGAGCAGCCGAAGAGCTGGAAGGACCTTCTCGATCGAGCCGCTGAAATCAAGAAGAAGACCGGCGCCTATGGTCTGCTCTTCCCGGCCGGTGTTTCCTGGGGAAGCGGCGCCTTCGACGAGGGTTTCCAGCATCTGGTCGTCGGCTCCAAGACGCCGCAACTCGTCGATGCCGACGGCAAGCTCGATCTTAGCGGCGAGGGCATCAAGGATGTCTTTGATGTCTACAAGCAGCTGATCGACAATGACCTGATGCCAACGCAGCCGTTGCTTGGACCGGAGCCTTGGGTCGTGCCGAAGTATCAGATGTTCCCAGCCGGCAAGCTGGCCGCGACCACCTGCGGTTCCTGGTGCTACATCTTCGACTGGGGTCGTGAAAGCAAGAATCCGATCCCTGAGGTAACCAAGGTCGTCGGCACTTGGACCGTTCCCGGCCAAACCGGTGGTCAGTATGTCCTCGCCAATCTGGCAGCCCCATGGGCCGTCAACTCGAAGTCTGCCAACGTGGAACTCGCCAAAAAGGCGCTGATGGAGATTGGCTCGGTGGAGACACAAGTCTCTTATGCAGCCCGTATCGGCAACATTCCATCCAGCAAGGATGCGGCTAAAAACGCCGACTTCCAGAAGCTGACGGAACTCGTTCCTATCCATGCGGCAGCAGGAAGCGGCACCTTCCTCAAGCAGGCCTCCGGCTTCGGTACCGTTTCGGAAGGTGTTGCGCGCGCTACAGAAGCGCTGCTGCGCAAGGAGACCGATGCCGCCGGCGCACAGAAGATTCTTGTCGACTACGTCAAGGAAACTCTGGGCGACGACGTCGTAAAGTAAGCTGGTGCTTACTCCCTAAGGCGAGGGAGACGTGGGTAAGCCCACGTCTCCGGATTTCCTTTCGAACGAGTTATAGAGCTTTCCATGGCCCGAAACGTCCACGAAAGGCGCGCAGAACGGCAGCTTCTTGTGATCCTGTTGCCATCACTTGCGCTGCTTCTGGCCTTCGTGATCTATCCCGCGCTTTACTCCGTCTATCTGAGCTTCACCAATGAGGCGCTGACCGGCGCTGCCGCGCTTCGTCCCCGCTTTGTCGGCATACGCAACTACGCACGGTTGCTGAACGACGCGAAATTCTGGAATACCTTGCTCGTTACCTTCCTGTTTGTCGTTGGCTCGGCGGTGATCGGCCAGTTCGTGCTCGGCCTGGTCTCTGCGATGGCGCTTCGTCGTCGCATCCATTTCCGGCGGCTCTTCTCCTCGATCATTCTTCTGCCGAACGCCGCGCCCGAGGTTGTTGCCGGCTTCATGTGGATCTCCATGCTGGCGGGAGGCGAGCAGGCGACGCTTAGCCGCATCGTCAGCTTCTTCGGTGTGACGCCGGCCGACTGGCTGCAGGTTTTTCCGCTTTCGATGATCATCGTCGTCAACACCTGGCGTGGGATCGCCACGGCGATGATCCTCTTGACCGCCGGCCTCAGCACGATCCCCAACGAGATTTATGAGGCTGCCCGCATGGATGGTGCAACACCCTCGCAAATGTTTCGCCGCATCACCCTGCCGTTGATGATGCCGACGATCCTGCTCTACATGCTGATCTCCGCCGTCTCGACCATCGCGGTCTTTGGTCTCGTGTACGCGCTGACCCGCGGCGGCCCGGGCGGAGCGACGGAATTGGTCAGCATCTATATCTACAACCAGTCCTTTACGGCATTCCAACTTGGCTACGGCGCCGCTGTGGCGGTAGTCGCCCTGTTGATCTCGCTTGTCCTCGGTATTGGCTATGTCAGAGCCATGAAGGTGGACGTCTGAGATGGCTGTGATTTCCCCGAGCGACAATGCCAACAAGACCCGGTCTGACCTGCTTGCTTATGCAACGCTGTCACTGATCTCGATCTTTTGCGCCGTTCCCTTCTTCTGGGTGCTTCTTGCCTCCTTCGATGGCAACGCCCAACTGTTCCTTCGTTGGCCCGAGCAATGGAGCTTCGCCAACTACCTGCGTGTCTTCACCAAGGAAGATGGCGCGAAGTGGCTGTTCAACTCGCTCTTCGTGGTCGGCAGCGCGACCGTGCTGGTGATGGTGCTGGCCGGCCTCGGCGGCTATGCGCTGTCGCGCACCAGGGCGTGGTGGAAGCTGCCGTTCCTTTACGCCATCCTCTTGATCCGCGTCCTGCCGCCGACGGCGCTCGTCGTTCCGCTTTATAAGTTCCTCCTAACGCTAAACAATGCCGAAGGCGCCATCCTGCGACCGATCTTTGGCCAATACACTAGGCCGATCATGCGCTGGACCGGTTTCATCGATGGCTATCTCGGACTGATCCTCGTGCTTGCGACAATGCAGTTGCCATTGGCGCTGTGGATCATGAAGACCTTCTTCGACGGCCTGCCGCGCGACTACGAAGAGGCGGCGCTGATGGACGGCGCAACACTCGTGCAGCGCATACGCCGCGTGCTGATTCCCCTGGCGCTGCCGGGATTGGCCGCCGCTGGGCTATTTGCCTTCATGTCGGCTTGGGGTGATTTCCTGCTACCGCTGATCTTCCTCTCCTCGCCGGAACTGCAGACGCTGCCGCTCGGCCTGTTCCGCGCATTCCTGCGCATCAACGAGATCGACTACGGTCTGCTTGCCGCGCTCGCCTTCATCTATCTCCTGCCGGCCGTCGTCGCCTTCGGCTTTGCACGTCGCTTCCTCGTGCAGACATTTGCCGGCGGCGTCAAAGGCTGACACCAGAAAGAGTTTTACGATGATCAATCTCAGGAACGTTCGCAAATTCTACGGCGCATTGGAGGTCATCAAGGGCGTCGATATCACTGTGGAAGATGGCGAGTTCGCGGTGTTCGTCGGCCCGTCGGGCTGCGGCAAGTCCACCTTGCTGCGCATGATCGCGGGTCTTGAGGGCATCGATGCTGGCGACCTCATCCTCAATGACAAGCGCATCAACGATGTTCCCCCTGACAAGCGCGGCATTGCCATGGTGTTCCAATCCTACGCGCTTTATCCGCATATGACGGTTGCGGAGAACATCGGCTTCTCCCTCAGCCTGAAGAAGGTTCCGGAGGCGGAAATCCGTCGCCAGGTCGAAGCTGTCGCCGAAATTCTGCAGCTCGCCGACTATCTCGATCGTCGCCCCGCTGCCTTGTCGGGCGGCCAGAGACAGCGCGTCGCCATTGGTCGCGCCATCATCAAGAAGCCGTCGCTGATCCTTTTCGATGAGCCTTTGTCCAATCTCGATTCGGCATTGCGGGTGCAGATGCGTGCCGAGCTGCAGCGCCTGCATCGCGAGCTGAAGGCGACCGTCGTCTACGTGACGCATGATCAGGTCGAGGCCATGACGATGGCCGACCGCATCGTGGTTCTGAACAAAGGCGTCGTTGCCCAGCAGGGCGCGCCAATGACCCTCTACCACCAGCCCGACAACGAGTTCGTCGCGACCTTCATCGGCTCTCCGAAGATGAACACCATTCCGGTGACGGTCACGAAACCGATCGCCGGCAAGGTTCACGCCCGAAGCGCGCTCGGTCTGTCGCTCGACCTGCCCGATGCCGGCGCGATTGTGCCGCAGGGCCAGGCGACACTTGGCATCCGTCCGGAGCATCTGAAGATTGCAGCGGACGGGCAGGGCGACTTCTCGGCAGAGGTCATCGTTGTCGAACGTCTCGGCGTTGAAACCTACATGACCGTCGGCTCGCAAGAGCAGCCGATCGTCGTCCGCGCCGAAGGCGACATCGCGCTGCGGCCAGGCGACCGCGTGTCGCTCACAGCCGATACGTCCGCCTGCCATCTGTTTGATTCCGCCGGCCGGGTCATCCGTCCGGCCCAAGCTTCATAACATCGAGGATCCCATGTCAATCAAGGTCACCATCTGGAACGAAGGCCGCCACGAACAGCTGCACAAAGAGGTTCAGGAAATCTACCCTGATCGGATCGACGGTGCGATCGCGGCCGGCATTGCTCACCAGGAATTCGAGATCCGCCGCGGCACGCTCGACGATCCGCACCAAGGGCTGCCAGATTCCCTGCTCAACGACACAGATGTGCTGCTGTGGTGGGGGCACATGGCGCATGAGGAAGTGAGCGATGGCTTGATCGACCGCATCCAGCAGCGCGTTCTCAGGGGGATGGGCCTTCTTGTCCTGCATTCCGGCCATCACTCAAAACTGTTTCGCCGGCTGATGGGCACCAACGCCAATCTCTCCTGGCGCGAAACACCGCAAGGCGATCTCGAGCGGGTCTGGGTGATCAATCCGGCGCACCCGATTTCAGAGGGGCTACCACCCTATTTCGAGGTCAACGCCTCGGAAATGTATGGCGAACCTTTCGACATCCCGCAGCCCGACGAGCTCGTCTTCATCTCCTGGTACTCTGGCGGCGAGGTCTTCCGCAGTGGCTGCACGTTCCAGCGCGGTCGTGGCCGCATCTTCTTCTTCAGCCCTGGACATGAGACCTATCCGATCTACCACGACAAGACCGTGCACAAGGTTATCGCGAACGGCATCCGCTGGGCCAAGCAAAGCCACACCGATGGTCGGATCCTGGAAAACTGGCACCGCGCAGAACCCATTCACGCCCGCCCGGCGTAACGATCGGCCTACGACCTTCCCTTATGCCGGCCGTCCCGCGGGGGCGTCCGGCTCCGGCAGTGCAAGCAGACGACGCAACGCCATCGACGGTCGCGTAAGGTCTGCCAGCGTATAGCCATCGAGCACATCGAGAAATGCAGCCGCGGCGGCGGCCAACGCCCGTTTCAACACGCAGGCAGGCTGCACGACACAGACAATCGCGCTGGTGTTTTCCAGACAAGGCACGATCGCAAAATCAGGCTCGCAGGCCCGAACGATCTCGCCGACACCGATCTGCTCGACACCACGCGCTAGCCGCATACCGCCCTGACGACCGCGCACCGTATCGATCAGACCTTTCTGCCCGAGCTCATGGGTGATCTTCATCAGATGCGCCTTTGAGATATCATAGGCCTCGGCAACTTCTGTGATCGTCGACAGCCGCTCTCCTTTGAGCGCAAGATACATCATGAGCCGCAACGCGTAGTCGGAGTAGACGGTCAGACGCATTCGCAAATCCTTCACGAAAATCGTGGGTACCGGCATAAAGACATTCAAACGATGCATCAATTAGCAAAGCGGCCATTCCTGACCGCTTTGCCGTTTCGAATGCCTATGCGGCTTCGAGTTCGTCGGCCGGGCCGAAGAATTCGTAGTGGATCCTGTCTTGCGGGACCCCAGCCTTTGCGAGACCGCTCACAAACACGGCCAGGAAAGGTCTTGGGCCGCAAAGGTAGAAGTCTGCTTCCGTGATAGGTGTATTCTCGGCCAGCCAATCGACAGTGATGTAGCCATCGTGGTCGAAGTGAATGCCTCTCTCGTCTCGCTCATGCGGATTGCCATAAAAGATTGCCGTTCTAAAAGACTTCCGATCTTTCGCGATGTCGCGTACGTGCGATCCCATCGCATGGACCCGCCCGTTCTCGGCACCATGGACGTAATGAACCGGAAAGTCATGGCCGCGGTTTGCGATCGTCTCCAGCATGCTGACCATCGGTGTCAGACCGACACCTCCGCTGAGGAGCACGACGGGTCTGTCCTGGCCGGGCTGCAGGTGGAAGTCTCCTGTTGGTGGGGCCACCTCAATGACCGCACCTTGCTGGATCTGGTCGTGGAGGAACCGCGACACCAGCCCGTGCGTCTCACGCTTGACCGAGATGCGATAGCTCTCACCATTGGGCGCGGAAGAGATAGTGTAATTTCGGTGCTGAGGCGGCAGGCCCGGAATGTCGAACCGGAACGTCAGGTACTGACCGGGCCGATGGCGAACCACTGCCCGACCATCAACCGGTCGCAGCACGAATGATGTGATGATGTCGCTCTCGCGTCGCTTCGACACGACGGCAAACCGACGCCAACCATTCCAGCCACCCTCGCTCGATTCCAGATCATCGTAGATCTGCTGCTCACGTCCAATCAGGATGTTGGCGAGAAACCAGAAGGCCTCGCCCCAAGCACTGAGGACGTCTTGCGTTGCCGCTTCGCCGAGAACCTCCCCGATGGCACCCAAGAGGGCGGTGGCGACATGAGGATAGTGATCAGGCTGGATGTGCAGGCCGACATGCTTCTGTGCAATGCGCTCAACGGCCCCGGTGAGTGCGGGCAAATTGTCGATGTTCTGGGCGTAAGCGAGGATTGCCTGGGCTAGCGCCTTCGTCTGACGCCCGCCTTCACCCTGGTTCGACTGGTTGAACAACTCGCGGACCTCTGCATTTTCGAATAGCCGCTTGTACATGGCCGCCGTAATTTCGGTGCCGCACTCTGCAAGCGCGGGCACGGTCGCGCGGACGATTGCCTTCGTGGTCTCGGTCAGTACTTGCGTCATCATCATCTCCAAATGTTTTCCGTCGATGCCGTTGACGTAACCCCTATAAGATATACCTGCAATATATGTTTAGATGCTGTGCCGTTCGGTCGCAGCCCGAGCCGTCATAGCGCCGATGATTGCCTTCGAGGTTTGGCTCATGAATTTCCACGGCCACCTTCACCGACATCACCCAGCCTACTTTCAAAGCAGGCATGATCTTCCCAATTGAAACCTGGCTGTATGTGCCAGCTGCGCTGTCGCTACCGTTTCGCATCACCTGATTAGACGAGCGATCAGCAAACGACGCACCGTGCGCGATATCTGCAATGCCGCGGTTCCGACCTGGATCGAAGACACACTACCCCCGGCCCGTTTCAGTTGCTGCCTATCCGCACGTGCCGCTACCCAGCCCTTCTCGCTCCGCCACCTCGCGCACGGACAAGCGACATCAACATCGGCCCGATCGAGAATTCGCCTTTTTCCGCGCGACGTGTCAGATCTCTGAGATAACCGCCCGCCGAGTTGATGTGGCCGCCGCGCTCAAGAATGCATGCCATCACTGTTGCTGCGTTCTCCGGTCCCATCGTCGTGGCTGCCTCTTCATAGGCCGACGCGCTGACACCCAGCATCCCGCGGACAACGACCGCCGCGGCCATCATGTCGCGCCAATTTGCAATTGTGCCACCGGGCCCGTAGCTCACCATGTCGGGGCAAGCCTGCAGCACGAGACCGAGCGGGAAGGACTTCAGGCCCGAGCCATCGTCTCTTGCACTGTTTTGCGGTCGCGCTGCACTTCGATTGTCACGCTCTTGCTTTTGTCCCAGCGCAACGGTGTGAGGCTCAATCTTGAATGCCGGGTTTGCCCCCTGCTTTGTTTCTAAAGCTGGTTCAAGGTCAAAAATAGAGTCGGGGTTTGAATTATGTATGTGACGCTCATTTTGAGCGGGATTGCCGCTCGTATTTCTTGCTTTTAGCAGCATTTCCAATCTGTTAGTGATATCGTCGCGCAGTGTCTGCATCTCTTCAAGAGCCGTTGCAATCTGATCGGCCGTCGGCGTGCGCGGTATGGTATCGACCAGTTCCCTGAAGTAGCTGAACGCAGTTTCCCAATCGCCCGCCAGGTCTTCTTCCATCGCGGTCTCAATCAGCTTCGCAACATCCCGGCGACAAAGGCTGAACTGCTCGCGCAAACGCTGCAGGTGAAGCCGTTCCGCCGCCACCTCCGCTGCCAAACGTTCGATTTCCTCGCAGCGTACGATCAACGGCGCCAATGAAAAGCCAAACGCCTCTCCGATCTCGCCTTGCTTGGCCCTACGGGCATAGCGTTTGCCGTTTGGACTGTCTTTGCGGATGATCAGTCCGGCGTCTACCAGCACCGCCAGGTGGCGACGGATCGTCTGTTCGGCCATGCCATGCGAACGCAGCGAAAGCTGCTCGTTCGATGGAAAGACAACCAGACCATTTTCTTCCGACAGGACATTCTTCGGATAGAAGCTGAGCAGCGCATTCAGGACTGCAAGAGCGCGATCCGTCACGCCAAGCAAAGGCTTGGCCGCACACAATGACCTATAGACTTTCCACTTGTCGACCGATTGATCGGCCTGAAGCTCGCTCGCCGCCTTCTGGCTGGCGAGCATGCCAAGCGTCATTGAACGGCGCCCAAAGGGCGTCGTCACATTTCCTGATTCCATCACCTTCACCTTGTCGAAGGCAAAAGAAATCCGCCCACCAAACTGGTGCCAACTCTTGACAGCGATTCCCGGAAATGCGATTCTCTAGCTGCTAACCTATGAGAAGGGCTTCCGTGACGGCAACGTTCGGGAGCTTTTTTCTTTTGCGGCGTTATCCTTTGCTGCTGCGTTGTGTCGACTGCACGAATTCGCTGTGAAGCGCTTCCATACGATCATTCAAGAAATCGACGAAACTCGCCGGAACAGCTTTGGTAAAGCTGATCTTGGCGCCCGTCTTCGCGTAGCTGACAGTCGCCAGAAGAAAGCCATTTGCTCGTATTTCCGTCGCGGCAGACTGAGCAACCGTCGGCGCCGCTTCAGCCTTGAGCGCGCCAAGAGCGATCGCAAAGCGATCTTTTCCGGTAGCGGCCTTGTCCTCACCGAGCGATTGCTTGATGCGTATCGCACCGTCTTGGCGCGTGGCAAAGGCATCGGCGAAGTCGATCCAGCGGCGGCGGCCAATCTCCGGCGAGGAGCCAATCGCAAGAAGTACATCTCGTGGGATCGCGGCTGCGATCCGCAGCATTTCCGACACGTGCGACTTTCCTGTTGCCAGCGATGCGCAGATCACGTCACGCCGATATCCGGCCTGTTCTTGCGACAAGGCGAATGCACACTTTTCGATGAACGATAGATCATTGCGATTTGCGTTCTCTTCGCCCTGGAAGACGATTGCCTCTTCGTCACTAAGTTCCCGCACAATGGCACGGAACTTCAGTCCAAGCGCCTTGACTGCCGCCAATCGCCGCCGACCGAACACGATCTGGTAGGGCAGCCCATCGCCTTTGTGCGGTCTGATCAAGCCGGGGACAATCTGCCCGCGCTCCTTGATGGATGTCGCAATCTCTTCGATCGCCGCCTCGTCATAGGCGCCGTCGAAGCGGTCCGGGATGGTGGACGGCGCAACGTCATCGGGGTCTACCTCGACGATGTGGTCGCCGTCCTTGAGAAGCCTGTCGAGCACCTCGCCCTTTTCTTGTATCTGCCTGACGCCTGCAGCGACCTTGAGAAGGTGCGGAGACGTCGTCGGCTTGGCAACCGGCGCGGCGGTCGGTTGTTCAAGCTGGCCAAGAACATTGGCAAACATGCCACGGGAATCCTTGCGGCTCATTCGCGCCCCCATGCTGCCCAGAGCAACTTCTCGATCTCAGCATTGGCAGCGTTGATCGACTCCATCGCGCGGTCGTAGGTTTTTGGTGCCGAGAACCGTGAGCGCTGTACCTCGTAGAGGCTCTGCTTCCACGTCAGGGCGTCGGCAACCGCAGTTGATTTCGCCACCATGTTCAGCAACAGGTCTTCGCCGAAAACCTGTCGCATCAAGGCCGTCATATTGGCCTGCGGGTGATCGTTGGCCTCGAACTTCGTCACCAGGAACTTCGCGAAATCCCACTGCGCCGAGGTCCCCATCTCGCTCAATATCTGCATGTATGACGAGGCAAGCTCGAGGAATTTCCCAGTTGAATCGACATCGAGCATGTGGGCGGGAACCGGTATGACGACGCCGGTGGCGGCGGTCAGCGACGAAAGCGTCAGGAAGTTCAGCGAAGGCGCCGAATCCATAAGAATGACATCGTAGTCGTCCGCGACCTGTTCGAGCGCCTGCGAGACCCGCAGGAGGAAGCTCGTGCCGCCGTTCTTACGCATCTCGAGAGCGACCGCTGTTTCAAACTCCGTCAGATCGAGACCCGCGCAGATCACGTCAAAGCCGGCAATATGGGTGTTGTGGACGAGCGATTTCGTCGGCTTGGGATCCAAGAAGCGGATGGCAGCATAGAGCGTTTCGTCTTCCCGAGGATCGAAATCAGGAAGGGTGCCGTGCAAACTGGTAAGTGATGCCTGCGGATCAAGATCGACCGCCAACACCCGGTAGCCCTTGAGTGCCAGGTAGTGACCGAGATGGATGGTCGTGGATGTCTTGCTGGAGCCGCCCTTGAAGTTGGTGACCGCAATGATCTGGCATTCCTCGCCCTCGACGCGGCGCGGGTTCATCCATTTCTTGCGCCCCTTTTCAGCCAGCATCAGGCGAAGCTCGAGGATCTGCTCAAGCGTATACATGCGACGGCCATTTGACGTCGTCTCGGGCGACGGACCCTTGTCCTTCAAAACGATCTGCCTGATATAGGCTTCCGAGACATCCAGGAGCGCTGCGACTTCCGATGAGGAGAATTTCCGCATCTCGCGGCGTGCATCGGGTGGATATTGCGCCATCGAGAGATTTTGCAGCGCGAGTTCCAATTTGGTGGAAAAGCTCTGCATGAAGTCGAGGCTGCTTAAGTGCCGGTTCACGATTCTTTCCTCAGTTCGTTTCAATAGCCTAAGCGCCGATATCGTTCGTGAAAGGTTGATGCGGTTATTGTTTCGCCCTGGGACGATAATTCGCCCTTTTTGCGTAGTTACAGAACTAACTCGATTCGGGAGATTCGGCAAACCCTTCGCGGCTGCCTAGTGTCGCCTGCATTGTGGCAGGCGCGCAGCAGAGCGCTCCTCAGCGCCTTGACGAGGAGCCTAGCGCAATTGTGGGAGTTTGGAAGAGCCTAGCAGGTGGCCGCTACCCGTGACGTAGTTGTCCTCGGACTGCGACGACACGGGTGGTAACGACGTAAACGACGTCAGTTGGCTTGTGGACCGGAGGCGCAATCGGCCACAAATGTCTCAATTGCCAACTCAATTGCCAATAAGATGGTTCATGGCACGCGTAGGTAGCAGGCCGCCGCGGGGCTCCTCATGTGAGTGCATCCCGCGATGGCCTTGCATTTCGTAAGCCTCAGGGCCGCACGACGATCACGGCCGCTGGCGCCTCGTCTTCAACCGGCTCGCTGGCATCGGGATCGGACACAGGTTCTTCCACGGGAAGAGTATCTCTAATCTGATCAATCTTGCCGACGGCCGGGCCGACACCCAAGATGTCCTTCGCGCGTGCAAGAGCTCCATCCGTCACAACGCCATCCTTGGTGAAGCCCGAAAGCGCGTCGCGCAGCGCTTCGTCGCTAAGAGCCGGGTCTGTAGGAATGGCGTCGGGCCCGTTCTCGGCCTCGAACTCGGCGTAGGCCATCACATAGGCCGAAACCGCCGCCATTCGCGGATCGTTGGAATGCATGTAGGCGTGGTAGTTTCTGTTCAGCGAACTCATTCCGGCAAAATCGGACTTCGCAGCTTTCGCACTGGTCGTCGCGACCTTGGCCTTTGTTGCTGGTCCAGACTTCTTCTCATGCGTGAACAACGACCTCAACGTGGGGCGCTCGCTGCTGTCGCGGTCCTTGCTCTTTCCATGGGTACCAGCAGCGTTCGATTTTCCGTGATTGGAGTTGCCGCCGGCATGGCTTGAGCCGCTGCCGTTGCCGCCTCCATTCCCGTTTCCGTTGCCGCCCCCGCCCCCGCCCCCGCCCCCGGAATTGCCGTTGCCGTTACCTCCCTTCGCATAGGCGATATTGGGCAAGCCCATTGCGGCGCCGGCCAACGGCGCAACTGCAATTGTTAGCGCAATAGCGCCGCGTCCAAGAATAGTGGAAATGCTCATATTGACCTCCTGGCTCAATGCCACTGCGCAATGCGTTGTTCTTTCGGCCGGAAAGCATGACTGAGAGCGGGGCGGCTCGAAGCCAGCTTTCCGGCCTGGCGCGGTCACCCGCGTTCCAAATCAACATTGACGTTAGCTTGCGTCCGGCATCAGTTCCACGGCGCTCAGACCATTGCTCAGCCAGCTAGGACCTAGGTCTGATCCGGCACAGACCAAAGGTCTGAAAACCACTCGCTGTGACGCGATATTGTTTGACCCCTCGGAGGAAGGCGGTAATTCTGCAATTTCAATGAACTGAAGAGCCGCCGCTGGGCGGTCGATCCGAGATATCTCGTGCGGCCCCGTGAACTCATAAGACGATGGAATTCGCAATCGCTTACCAAGCAGTTTCTGCTCACTGGAGGTGTCGTATCGCTGGTGGCGATGGCTTTCGTCGGCGCGTTCGTGAGCAGTCTAATCGAAGACGCGGTCACCCGTAATTCCGCGGCATCGACCGCCCTCTATGTCGACAGCGTGATCGCGCCCCTCCTGCCTGACATGCTCGCGGGCCAGGAGCTTGAGGATACTGTCTCCCGCGCACTCGACGAGACCCTCGGGCAGGGCGCACTTGGAAACCGCCTGATGTCGTTTAGGCTTTGGCGCGCGGACGGCACCGTTCTTTACTCCAACGACAAAAGCATGCAAGGAAAGCGCTTCGAACTAAGCGACGATCTCAGGACGGCTTTCTCCGGCAAGATGGTCGCCCAATTCGATCGCCTGGAAGACCCGGAGGATCAGGCAGAGCGGGCCAGCGACAAGCCTCTGCTTGAAATCTACAATCCTGTTCTGCAGCCATGGTCGGGGCAGGTCGTCGCCGTCTCCGAGTTCTATGAAGTAGCCAACGATTTCCAGCGCAGCCTTTATCAGGCGCGCTTGCATAGCTGGATGGCCGTCGCGGCATTCACGCTCGCCTTTTTCATCGTTCTGTCGGCCATCGTCTTGAGAGGCAGCAGGACCATCGAAGAGCAGCGGCGCGCCCTGAGACGCCGCATTGATGATCTTTCCGCGCTATTGTCGCAGAATCAGGCGCTGCGGGCGCGCGTCCAGCGCGCGTCTCGCCGCGCCACGGCGCTCAACGAGAGCCACCTGCGGCGCATTGGCGCCGACCTTCATGACGGACCGGCGCAGCTCGTCGCGTTTGCTTCGTTACGCCTGGACAGCAATATGCTGGTCGATCCTGCGACGCCCGCGACGCTACGCGAACGCGAACTTGCAGCCATCAAGGCAAGCCTCGACGAGGCCATGCATGAGATCAGGACGATCTGCAACGGCCTCGTGTTGCCGCAGATCGAGGCAGCGAGCCTGCCAGAGATATTGGAGCGCGGCGTCCGTGCACATGAACAGCGAACCGGATCACGCGTTGATTTGTCGATAGCAGAAGCGCCCGAGCATCTCTCGCCCTCCGCAAAGATCTGTATCTACCGCTTCGTGCAGGAAGGGTTGAACAACGGCTACCGCCACGGCGGCGGCATAGAACAACGCGTGGTGCATCGCATGGAAGGTGACCGCATCAGCATTGAGGTTTCTGACGGCGGTTCCGGTTTTAATCCCGATGACGTGGGCCCCACCAGCCTCGGCCTTGCGGGTCTCAGAGAGCGGATCGAGAGCCTTGGGGGGACCTTCCATCTCCAATCGTCCGCACAAGGCACCATTGTCAGCATGTCGCTCAGCAACGAGGAGATTACCCAGACATGACAACAGCAATTCGCGTCGCGGTGATCGATGACCACCCGTTATTCAGGGAGGGGGTAACTCGCAGCCTTTCGGAGATCGACGGATTTCAAATCGTCGCGGAAGGAAGCACGAAGGACGATGCGATCAACGTGGCTGAGAATCTGCAGCCGGATGTCCTGCTTATGGACATTTCCATGCCTGGCGGCGGTTTGAACGCGATCGCTCCAATTCTGAAAACACAACCCTCGCAGAAGATTGTCATGCTCACGGTTTCCGAGTCCAGCGACGACGTTACGGCTGCATTGAACAGCGGTGCGAAAGGGTACGTGTTGAAGGGCGTCGGCTCCAGGGCACTTGCCGAAATCATCCGTAGCGTGGCGGCCGGCGAAAGCTATGTCGCCCCGGCGCTGTCAGCACGGCTACTTTCCAGTCGCTCTTCGACCGCTCCGAGGCGAGCCTCGGCTATTGTAGCACTGACCCCGCGTGAACAACAGGTCCTGCAACTCGTCGCGTCCGGTTTGAGCAACAAGCATGTCGCACGCAAGCTCGATCTTCACGAAAAGACCATAAAACATCACATGACGCAGATCATGGCCAAGCTTGGTGTCGCCAACCGAACGGAAGCGGCGATGGCACTGCGAGATGCCATCGACGGGCGCGCGGATCAATGAGAAAAGGATTCGAGGCGCGTTTCATCCGCTGAGGTCGCGCGCCGGTTGACAATCGTGCGCCCCCTGGCGTCTTTCATGATGTAACGGCCGTTCCTTATGACTTCGCTCATGCCATCCCGGTGACGAACTTCCATCGCTGAGCTGTCTTTATCGTCGGCATCAGTCGTCGAGCCACTGCCGGTTGTGGTGCCGCTGCTCGATCTGCCACCGCTATTCCCGTTGCCGTTGGCATTTCCTCCACTGTTGCTGCTTCCTCCACCGTTGCCATTGCCATTGCCGCCACCACTATTGCCTCCGCCGTTTCCATTGCCGTTGCCGCCACCATTGCCGTTCCCGCCTTTGGCGGCCTCGGCAGTCTGGAGATCAAGCTTAAGCGAGGCGCCTGAGACCACGATCTTGTACGGCATCGCCACCAGCGATAGCGCGATTGATGTGCAGCACAGGGCCGCAACAAATTTTCGACGTGCGAGTATCGTCATTCCCGTGCATTCCAAGATTCCTGCCTGGAATTTGCCCATGGCTCAACCGGATCGTCAATTCGCAATCGCCACTTTCAGACCTTTCCTCGATGGCGGCAGGACGTTTGTCCGGCCAGCCTAGGACCAAGGTCCGGGGATTTCCGTGCAGGAAACACGGACTGAGGTAACCGAAGACATCGACGCCTGGTAAGATACGCCGCTCACACCGGCACCGACGTCGAGTACTTGACCCGCTTCAAGGCGAAATGCGACGAGGATGTCGACACTGCGTGGTGCGTCAGAATCCCTTGCATAAGCAGGCGTTCATAGTCCTGAACATCGGCGACGGCGACCCGCAGCAGATAGTCCCAATCGCCCGACATCGAATAGCATTCGAGCACCTCCTCGTGACTTTCCACGAAGCGCTCGAACTCACTTCTCGCGACCGGATCATGTGCCTTCATCCGCACTTGGCAAAACACGGTCAGACCACGACCAACGGCCTCGGGGCTGACTAGCCGTACAGTCGGCCCAAGCATGCCAGCTGCCTCTAGCGCCTTGATGCGCCGCCAGCATGAGGCGCTCGATGCCCCGACCCGCTCGGCCAAAGCGGCGTGACTGAGACTGCCCTCACTTTGAAGCAGTCTGAGAATCTTTCGGTCGACATTGTCGATTTCGGGCATTTTCATCGGAATCTCTCATTTCGCGACACGTACATTTCTCATGCTGCGACACTTCCGGTGAAACGATGCAGTCAGCACGGGTTTTGCATGGCGTTCCGTTCAAAGTAGCGCGGTTTGCCGGAGATGAAAGTCTGAATGGGGGAGCTTTATCAGAACGCGCTGGACTTGCCGCGGGTCATGCGCCGGAGGAACAGATGTCAGGCCGGCGCGCTGAAAAAGGCAAAATAACCCCATGCCGCTAGGAACAACGCAAGAATCGCCACTGCAAGCGCGAGCTTGCGAAGGCCTGGCCGCGGCGGCCGCGGCGGCTTGCGACGTCGGAATTGAATGACGTTATCGTTCACCTGCAGTTTCTCCTCGTGCCGCATCATACGCTGTTTCGGGCGCGCAATAGCAGTTGTCAAAGAGAAAAAGGCGCTCAACCCTTTCGGGGAGCGCCTTTTCTTTCCCGGACAGCGAACGCGACACATCCGGAGGACATGTCTGCAGGCTATCGATACGGGTGGTGAGCGCTAGATGGCATCGTTGCCGCCAAATATCAAGTCGGAACCCAAACTTTTTATAACATCCGTCGCTTAGCCCGCGTTGCACAGGCCGGCTTCGGTTGTCTGCTGCCTTTTTGCCTCGCCCGACGTGTCGGCCAATCCTCTTAGTCACGGCCCGACGCAAGCATGCGGGAACGGGTAAGGAAGCGTTTCTCTCGGCCGTTTTCGAGCGAGAACATGCCGCCGCGCCCCGGCACCACGTCGATGATCAGTTGTGTGTGCTTCCAGGCCTCGAATTGACTGGCGCTGATATAGACAGGGACGCCTGCGATCTCGCCGAGCTTGACGTCGTGGTCGCCGACAACGAAATCATCAGCCGGATAGCACATCGGCGATGAGCCGTCGCAACAGCCGCCGGATTGATGAAAGAGAATGTCCAGATGATCTTTCCTGATCTCCTCGATGAGTGCGATCGCACTGTCTGTTGCGGTCACGCGGGGCTGGTCATTATTCGTTGTTTCCATCACCATCTCTCCTGAAGCGGCCCGCTCCCGTTATGGGAGCGAACCGTTGACCGCGCGCAAACGACCGCTCTCAGAAGAAGCCGAGGGCCTTTGGGCTGTAGCTCACGAGCATGTTTTTGGTCTGCTGATAATGGTCGAGCATCATCTTGTGGGTTTCACGACCGATGCCCGACTGCTTGTAGCCGCCAAAGGCTGCATGCGCCGGATAGGCATGGTAGCAATTCGTCCATACACGACCGGCCTGGATGTCGCGACCGAAGTGGTAGCAGCGGTTGGCGTCGCGGCTCCAGACGCCGGCGCCGAGACCGTAGAGCGTGTCGTTGGCGATCTCGAGTGCTTCCTTTTCATCCTTGAAGGTGGCTACGGACACGACCGGCCCGAAGATCTCTTCCTGGAAGATCCGCATCTTGTTGTGGCCCTTGAAGATCGTTGGCTTGACGTAGTAGCCGTTGGCGAGCTCGCCGCCGAGATCATTGCGTGTGCCGCCCGCCAGCACTTCAGCGCCCTCCTGCTTGCCGATGTCGAGATAGGCGAGGATCTTCTCCAGCTGCTCGTTCGATGCCTGAGCGCCAATCATCGTTGCTGCGTCGAGAGGATTGCCTTGCTTGATGGCTTCGACGCGCTTGACCGCCCTTTCCATGAACCGGTCGTAGATCGATTCCTGGATAAGTGCACGGCTGGGGCATGTGCAGACCTCGCCCTGGTTCAGCGCAAACATGGCGAAGCCTTCCAGCGCCTTGTCCAGGAAGTCGTCATCCTCGGTCATGACGTCAGCAAAGAAGATGTTCGGTGACTTGCCGCCGAGTTCAAGCGTCACCGGAATGAGGTTCTGGCTGGCATACTGCATGATCAAACGACCGGTCGTCGTTTCGCCAGTGAAGGCAATCTTGGCGATCCGCGGGCTGGACGCCAGGGGTTTGCCGGCTTCAAGACCGAAACCGTTGACGATATTGAGGACACCCGGCGGCAACAGATCACCGACGAGTTCAGCCCAGACCAGCAATGACGCCGGGGTCTGCTCCGCCGGCTTGATCACGACGCAATTGCCGGCGGCCAGTGCGGGAGCTAGCTTCCATGCCGCCATCAGGATCGGGAAGTTCCAGGGGATGATCTGGCCGACGACACCGAGCGGCTCGTGGAAGTGATAAGCTACGGTATCGTGGTCAATCTCGCCGATCGAACCTTCCTGCGCGCGAATGCAGGAGGCGAAGTAGCGGAAATGGTCGATCGCCAGAGGAATGTCGGCAGCCATCGTCTCGCGGATCGGCTTGCCGTTGTCCCATGTTTCGGCTTGCGCGAGGAGCTCTAGCTTATCCTCCATGCGCTGGGCGATCTTCATCAGAATATTGGACCGCTCGGCGACCGACGTCCTGCCCCATTTCTCCCTGGCGGCGTGTGCAGCATCAAGTGCAGCATTGACATCCAGTTCACTGGAGCGGGCCACCTCACAAAGCTTTCCTCCGGTAACGGGCGTGATGTTGTCGAAGTAGCGCCCCTCGATCGGCTCGCGCCATTCTCCGCCGATGAAGTTGCCATATCTCGTCTTGAACGGCGACTCGACGATCTTCTGATGCAGCATTTGATCCTCCTCCTTGAAAGGGCCAGGTTCGGAGCGAACCGGTGAGAGGAAACTGCGCGAGTTTTACAACGGGAGAAAGTTACCCTGGAGAATACCGCAGTGCACAGTGTCGCACCCGTGCGACAGGCCAGCGCCAAGGCTGTCAATGCAGATTGAGCCGCTTGATCTTCCGGTGCAGCGTTGCCCGGCTCATGCCGAGCGCAACGGCAGCCTGAGACACATTTCCGCTTGAGCGGGAAAGGGCTCGCACCAAGGCTGCCCGTTCTGCCTCAACAAGATCCTCGTCCGCGGCAATGCTCTGCTCTTGAAGGGCATCGGCGGCGGGCAGCCCCGCCGAAATTCGCCGATCATCAAGCTGCAAGGCCAGTCGTGCGGCGCGGGTAGCGCCGAGGACGAGGTCATGTCGGTCGACAGCGAGCAGCGCTGCCGTTGGGTTGCTCGCCGCAGGCACCATGACGAAGCGGGATCCGGCAAAGGCGCTTCTGAAGAGATTGATTTCAATGCGCAGGGCCGCGTCACGAACCATCTGACCGAGGATACCCAACGTAACCTCGTTCACCTCGTCGCGACACGTCGATATGTCGAGCGCGGCGGCCAGTTGGCCACGATGATCCCTGATCGGCGCCGTTGTGCAACTCAGATTGATATTCGAACTAAAGAAATGCTGATCTCGCAAGATGGTCACCGAACGCTCGTCGGCAATCGCAGTCCCGATGCCGTTCGTGCCAATGCTCGCTTCGGTCCAAACGGAGCCGGTCCACAGGCCCAATTCATGAAAATGCCTATCATCGCCAGCCACACCGCGGCGTTCGAGCGCCACGCCGTTGTGATCGGTCAATATGAGGCAACAACCGCTCTTGCCCACCGTCGCAAACAAACGATCGAGTTCGGCCGACGCGTCGGCAATGAGTTTCCCGGAGGCTTCCCGAGCCTTTTTCAGCTCCTGTTCGGAAAGCCGAAGCGGCGCGCGCATTTGCTCCGGGGCGAGCCTGTGCATGGCAATGCACCGCCGCCAGGACGCGACGATGGATGAGTTGGCTACCGCCGAATCCCTTTGGGTACACGTGTAGACGTGCTCCGCATGCGCCGCGAGTTCACCCATTGGCTCCTCCAACCAATTGTGAGACCAATTTGGCGCAAAGGCGTCGCTTTGGCAATTCCAGGCTCGGGGAGGCAGGAGGTGATAGCCAAGATTGCAGGGCGCCAACTGTCGCAGTATTGCGACAGACAGCGATCACGCACCCGATGCGAGCGCCTGAGTGCCGTTGGCGCCAAATTCCGGTCTGCCAGGCGCCAGGTTCTTGATGCAGTTGGAAAATTGCGCGATAGGTTTATCGGTTGCGCGTGATCTATCGCCAGCGTAGCTGCAGCATATGGGATATCGCTTGCTTGAAAACACTTCGACGCCATTCGATCTCCGGCGTAGCCAGGCAGCGGTCCCGACACGATGATCGTCCCGGCATCAGTCCGGTCGATATCGCCGAGCACAATTCACGAACGACCCTGAGGTTGCTACGGCGCCGTGGTGCGCTGACACGTCAGGAGCTTTCCAGGGAGCTTGGCCTAACAGAGCCGGCCATCACCGGAATTGTCCGCCGTCTTGCGCTGGCGGGACTCGTCACCGAACGCAAGCGCTCCACGACCGCACACTACACTGCCGCCGAATTCGGATTGCGTGCCGAAGCTCGCTACTCTCTCGGCGTCCGTATCGGCAAGCTCAATGGTGATGTCGCCTTGGTGGATTTCGCAGGCAAGGTCGTTCGCCAGGAAGCTTTCGCGACGCGCGACGATCTTATCGCTGCGGTCGCCGATCTTCGCCGAACCGCTGGTCCTTCCAAGCTTGTCGGCTGCGGTGTCGCAACTTCGCCCGACACCTTCTTGGCTCGCCAAGAGATAGAAACCGTTCTGGCCGGACAGAGCGAGGCGCTTTTCTTCCTCGATGACACCGAGGCAGCAATCGAAGCCGAACGCGCGCTGGGTATCGGAGACCCCGAGGGCGGGATGGTCATGATCCTTACCGATTACACGGTTCGTGCAGGTCTCCTGATAGGGGGCAGGGTGTTCCGGGGCATCCATGGACGCGCCGGACATATCGGCGACATGCGCTCCGGGATCGACGGAGCCAGTCTGAACGATGTTGCAACGTTGCCGTCCCTGGAAGCTGGCTCAGCCGACGAGGACAGCTGGCTCGCGACCGCCGCCCGCCATCTGCACGAGGCGGTGCTCGCCGTTTCAGGCTTTATAGCGCCAGGTGCCATCCTCCTTGGTGGCGCCTTGCCCAACAACGTCTTGGATGCCGTGGTCGAGCGCATGTCGCAGGAACGCGACGACAAGATCCGCGACCTGGTCATTGCGCCATGGATCCAACAGATCAGACGCGCGACGTTTCCCTGGGCAGGTGTTGCGCTCGGCGCGGCCTTGCGCCCCCTGGACGCGATGGCGCTACCGGACACACGAGCATAAGCCTCAACGACAGTCCTGCCGCCCTACGCCGGTGCCAAGGTCGACGTCTGGGCCGGATGTCCGCCGAGCGGGTTGCGAACCCGTTGTGCCGGTTCGGCGGAGGGAAGCCCGAGCCGGTGCGCGAGCGCAATTGCGGCGGCGCCAAGTGCGGCCGCATCTTCCGATCCTGCCGCCCTGTGTAGCGACGGCGCCTGCGCACCGATGCGGGCAATTTCTTCGTGCACATAAAGGAGGAGTTCGTCGATCAGGCGAACCGGAAAACGGCCACCTATAAGTACCCCCTCAGGGTCGACGATCATTCCTATGTTGACCACCGCTTGTGCAATCTTGACGCTCACCTTGCGCAACCATGCGCTTATGAGATTGCGGCCGGTCTCATCAAGCTCCAGGAGATCGGAGGGCGTCCTCGCCTTAACCCCATTTCGCTGTAGATAATCAAGCAGGATGAAGAGCGAAAACATCTCGCCGAGCGGTTGGGTGCTGCCGGCATAGGGTCCCTCATCAAAGACAACAGGCAGCCAGCCGATTTCTCCCCCGATACCACTGGCTCCCTTGTGGCGAACACCGTCGATCACCAGGCTGCCGCCAAGGCAGGCATTCGCCAAAATGTAGAAGAAACTGTCGATTTCAGTGCCAAGGCCATATTCGATCTCGCCGAGCGCAGCAGCATTGGCATCGTTGTCGATGAAGACGGGATGATCGGAAAGTGCCTCCAAAGCGCCGCGTACGTCATAGCCATTCCAACGCCGATACTCCGTGGGAAATCCGATCACCGGCACCTCGCCAAGCCAGTCGGGGATGGCGAGACCAATGCCTGCGAGCCGGCTTTCCTGAATGATCTTGCGACGACGAAAGGACGAGAGTGCGTCGCCCACGAGCGCGACGAAGTCGTCTGGCAACAGAAAGCGACGCTCGTGGTGGATGCGCCCACGTACAGTGCCGACGGCATCCACAGCAACGATCGTCAGATGGTCGCGATCGATGTTCGCCCCGATCGAGAAGACGCCGTCCGGATCGATCTCCAATTCAATGGCCGGCTGCCCCCTTAAACCGTGTCGCCGCCGCGCCTCCATAATCAGGCCTTCATCGAGCAGCCGCTCGACAATTCGCGTCACGGCCTGTTTGGTCAACCTGGACTGCTCGGCCAGTTCCGTGCGTGAGATCGGACCACCACGATGGATCGCGGAAAGGATCATGGCCCGGTTCGCGGCTGCAGCCTGCTCCGTGTTCGAGCCCGACACCAACACCTTCAATCTCCCTTCTGCATCGCCCAACCCAGTCTCAAGCGACACTATGTGATCGGCTCCAACAGGAAAAGGGGCCATTGCCGGCCCCTTTCTCATCATCCCTTGATTCAAGCCTTTGAAATTCTCCAGCTTTTGACCTCAAAGGGTTTCAACCCCGTGGCGGGCGTTTCAGCCATCGGCTCTTCCAGGATGCTGACCGCTCCCTGGTTGCGCCAGTTGGACGGGAGCTTCAGCTCAAATGCGCCGCGCCGACCCGCCGGTTCGTAGACGCGCACGATCAGCCCGTCGCCTTCTTCGGCGGCCTTCACGGCCGAGAGTGCCGCATCGATGCCGGTTGCCCCGAGCGGCTGCCAGTTGCCGATCGCACGTCCTGCCACAGGCGCCGCCAAGAGCGGTTGGTTCAGGTCTTCGGCTTCCTCCCGGATCCCGCCGTCATACCACGTCCCTTCGTGCGGCATCAGCGCATAGGTGAATGTCTGCACTCCTTCGTCGGCAAGCGGATCGGGATAGATCGGTGAGCGAAGAAGCGACAGACCAAGGACATTTCCCCGAACGCTGTGCCCATATTTCGCGTCGTTTAGAATGGCGACGCCAAATCCCGGTTCCGACAGGTCGGCAAATCGGTGGGCGGGCGCCTCGAACATGGCGGCATCCCAAGACGTGTTGGAGTGCGTCGGCCGTTCGACCACGCCATAGGCGCATTCGCAGGTTGCCCGAGCATTGCGAACGGCCACGCTCGTTTCTGTGCGCAAAAACGCGCGGCGATCATGCCAATCGAGTTCGGTTTCGATATCGAGACGCCGCGCATTGGCGCCAAGCGACAACACTTGCGTGATGCGTGAATGCCGCCACGTTCTCACGATCCTGATCGCCACCCGGTGTGGCCCGCTCTCGATCACCTCGAGGCTATCGAGTGCGGTGATCTCTTCTGCGCGCTGGGCGTAGTCTTCCTCGACGTCCCAGGCATCCCAGTTGCGCGGTTTGTCCACCGGGTAGACGAAGAGGCGATTGCCACCACCCTCTAGCGCTTCGCGACCAGTCGCCTTGTGAACAAGGCTGGCGATCGAACCATTTTTGGCCAAGGTGACCTTCAGAACGGCATTTTCCAAATGCTCACTGCTGACGGAAAGGCCAGGCGTGGGCTGCAGCGACTGGGGGGCGACGACAGCAATGCCGAGCGGCGCGATTATCGCCGCGCAGGAGACCGTTTTTCCATCGGGAAGCGTC
Source organism: Rhizobium sp. 3T7 (assembly GCF_020166565.1). Taxonomy (NCBI): domain Bacteria; kingdom Pseudomonadati; phylum Pseudomonadota; class Alphaproteobacteria; order Hyphomicrobiales; family Rhizobiaceae; genus Rhizobium; species Rhizobium sp. 3T7. The sequence goes on along the minus strand of NZ_JAIQXS010000015.1, from coordinate 87,939 downwards.
AGCTGCAGCGGACGTGCCGACAGCGACGGATTGACAACGAGTACGTTGTCGCCCGTGCCAGCCGGCAATTGCCCGGCGATTGCTTCCATCGCCTTGGTCTGGGCCGTGTTCGCCGCGGCGATGACGGCCTCGAGTTCATTGGCGGCATCGACGTAGACTTCCGCGATGGACGAGCCCGGCAGGATATCATGGAATTCATTCTTCAAGACGACCCGCCACTCCGGCTCCATCGATTTGGGTCGGTCGGCTCCCATCAGATGCGCAAGTCCAAACAGCGTCTCGGCCGTAATGAGGCTGCGTTCAGCTTTGCGATGCAGTCGCTTTACGACGCTCTGGCTGGTCAGGGTCGCGCGGTGCAGCTCAAGATAGATTTCGCCGCGCCAGGTTGCCAGATCCTTCTCCGTTGCGCGCTCATGCGCGCCTTTGAAGAAGTCGTGCACCTTCGTCCACCGCGCCTTCGGTAAGGTGGGAAATGCCCGCAGTTGTTCTTCGCGGACGATCATCTCAGGCGTGACGCCGCCGCCGCCATCCCCATACCCCACCGCGAGCAGGGTCGTGTCGTGCTTGTCCTTGTCCTTGAAGTTCCGCCAGGTTGGCACAAAGCAATCCGGTCGAACGAAACCATTATAGCCATGCATTGGGTTATCGAACGTATGGGTAAGAACCCGGCTGCCATCCAGGCCCTCCCACCAGAAGAGATCGGATGGGAATTTATTGGTCTCCGACCAATTGACCTTGATGGTGAAAAAGCTGTTCATTCCGCCCTGGCGTAGCAGCTGGGGCAGGGCGCCGGAGAAGCCGAAGCAATCCGGTAGCCAGCAAACATTGTGGCGAACACCGAACGTCTTTTCGAAATAGCGCTGTCCGTAAAGAATCTGCCGGCTAAGGCTTTCACCGGTCGGCATGTTCGTATCAGGCTCGACCCACATGCCCCCCACTGTCTCCCACTGTCCCTCTCGGGCACGCTCGATAATGCGCTCCAAAAGTGTTGGATCGTCCTCCGCAATTTGCGCGTAGTAGTGAGCAGTCGACTGATTGAAGCGAAAATCGGACGACTGTTCCATGAGAGAAAGTGCGGTATGGAAGGTGCGGCGCATCTTCCGCCTCGTTTCGCCATAGGGCCAGAGCCAGGCCAGATCGATGTGCGCGTGTCCCGTCAGCGCGATCTCGCCCTGCGGCGGGAACCGTTCCCGCAGTCTCTTCAGCCGCGCAAGCAGCGTCTCGTAGGCAAAAACCACGCTGGCGCGCTCGGCCTGATTGAGCCCCTCCGGTGACGCTTCCAGCGGTGGCAATTGCCAGATCTTTTGCTGCATCGGGGAAGGGGCGGTGCGCGCCACGTAGGCTGCGGTTGCCGACGGCCATTCCAATCCACGCATCGTATCCTCGGCGATATCGAGCAAGTGCGGAACCACCTCATGCTGTTCGAGAATATCCACTGCCTCGCAGATCTGGCGCAGAAGCAGCCAAAGCTTGTCGACTGCCGTATCCAGCCAGATCAGCGCTGCGCGCTCCAGCTTCGGAACGCGCACCGGCTCCCCGAACGGCAAGCGAGCCACCGTCTCCGATGCGATCTGGACATTCCGCGAAGGGAGGAGGAATTCCCGGTGATATGGATCGAGGCCAAGCCTCTTTTCGTTCCCTGCCTCATCGGTGATCGTGAGCAGGCTTTCCCCGCCGAGATCGAGCGAAAGACGAGCGTCTTCCAGCGGCCAATGGCCGGGCAGTTTGGCAGTCGCCGCAAAATGAACGGTACCGTCGCTGCGCGGCCAGGGTGCGCCGATGGCAATCGGCTCTCCGCCGAATGTCCAGCCGTCGATCTGGACGGTTTCACGCGAGCGCCAGTATTCGAGTTCCGCGGAACGGACACGGATGCGTTCAAGGCGTTGGAGCAGCGTAAGCGTCATAGTGATATCCTGCGATTTGAAACAAAGATCAGCCCTTGACGGCACCTGCCGTCATCGCGCCGAGGATGAGCCGTTGAAGGGAAAGGAAGGCGACGATCGCCGGTACGACCGATACCAGGCAGGCCGCGGCCAGGAGTTGAATGGAAGAATCGTTCTGCGTTCCGGCATATTGGAAAATGCCAACGCCGATCGGCGTCAGAGATTCCTTGCTGATAAGCAGAAAGGGTACGAGGAACTGCGACCAGCCAGCAATCACGGTAATGATGAAGGCAGATGCAATACCGGGAGTCGATAGCGGCAATATGATCCGCCAGAAAACCGCGAAATGGCTGCACCCATCGATGAACGCCGCCTCGTCGAGGCTGCGAGGAATGCCGTCGACGAAGCCCTTCAAGATCCAGGTTACCATCGGCACCGCAAGCGCGATATAGACCATTGCCGCGCCGAAATGGCTGTCTGTCAGACCGATGGCCGCCATGTAGCGATAAAGCGGCACCATGATGACGAGCGGCGAGATCATCTGGAAGGCGAGCAGGACCATCATCCATGGGCCCTTCCCGCGGAACGGAAAGCGCGAGAAGGCGTAAGCCGCCGGCAGTGCCACCACCAGGCAGCCGATGGCGCTTGATGTCGACAGGATCAAGGCATTCCAGAGGTATCCGGCAAACTTGTCCGAGGACAGGATAGTCGCGAAGTTATCCAGGGTAGGGGCTTTGGGAATGAACCGACTGACGCCGAGAAACACTTCCTTGCGCGTCCTGAGCGCCAATGAAAGAAGCCAAAGCAATGGCCAGGCAAAGAACAGGAACGTAGCAGCCAGAAAAATGTAGCTGAACAGATCGCCGAGCCTGTCTTCTCTCGAAGTTTTCATACCGGCTCTCCTCGTGGAAGGAAGCGCGCGTAAACAAGCGCCAGGCTGAGACTGATGACGAGCATCAGGATCGACAACACAGCGCCGGCCGCAAGGTCGTAGTTTCGGAACACGACATTGAACGTGTAGAGCGAAAGCACTTCAGTTGCTCGTCCCGGCCCGCCGCCCGTCAGCGAGATGATGGCGTCGAAGGTGTTCAGCGTCTGGATCGTGATGAGGATCATGTTGACCAGGATCGCGGTGCGCAGTTGCGGCAGGGTGATGTAGAACATGCGTTGCCGTGCATTGGCGCCGTCCATCTCGGCAGCCTCGTAGAGCTCGGGATCGATCGCTTTGATGGCCGCATACATGACAACCATGGAGAAGGCCGTCCCGCGCCAGACATTGGAGATCACGACGGACCACATGACCATGGCGGGATCGGAGAGCCACTGCACCGGCGCAGCCCCCACCATCCGTAGCAGGCTGTTCAGGCCGCCGAAGGGCGCCTCGTTGAACAGCATCTTCCAGATAATGCCACCGGCAATGCCGGGCACGACCCATGCAACGAGCGCCGTGGTTCGCACGATGGTCGATCCAAACAGGCCCCGGTTCTCGCTGCGCACGACGACCTGAGCGATGAAGAACCCGAGCACCTGTTGCGCGACGACACTGGACGCCGTGAACACGAAGGTGACCCATAGTATCTGGATAAGTTCGGGTTTGGATAGCGTATGAATGATCGTCTGCAGCGTATATTGCTCATCCGTACCGACGAGCGAAATGTTCGTGAACGCAAAGCGGAACACGTCGAGCAGCGGATAGAGGTAGAAGACGCCCAGCACGAAAATGAGCGGAACAAGCCAGGGCAGGGGCGAAGGATTGCGCCGGCGCAAGGTACCTGCGCCAAGCCTTTGGGGACGTTCGGCCGCAATGCTAGCATTCATCATCGATCAATCCGGTCCATTGTCCTTAAAGGATGCCGCCAGTCAGAGCCGGCGGCGCAAAGGAGGGACTTTGCGCCGCCGATCGATCCCTCAGCTCCGCTTGAAGGCGCTGAGGGAAGCACTGAAGGCCTCGTCAACGGCAGCCTCGGTCGCCTGAGTACCGGTCAGGACTTTGCCCATCATGATCTGGATCTGGTTCGAGATCTCCGGATAGACAGGCGCCCCAGGCCTTGCTTGGCCGACCTTCAAGGCTGCAGCGAATGTCTTGTTCGCGTCGCTCGAAAACACCTCGTACTTATCGTAGAGATCAGCACGTGTGGGAAGCTGCTCCTGCAGTGCGTTGGCCGGCCCCATGTAGACCTCGCGCGCGAGATCGGCGCAGACCTTGACCTTGGCGGGATCCTTGCTGAACGCGGCGACGGTCCAGCCACCAGTACCAGTCGAGCGCTGATCTGCCGTTGGTCCTGGAAGCGGCGAGAAGCTCCACTTCGCAAATTCGTCCGGATCAAGTGCCGTCTTCAACTGGGCATACTGCCAGTTGCCGCCGACGAAAAGCGCGGTCGTGCCGGCTGCCGCGGCCGCATTGAAGTCGTCGTAATTGCCGATTGTTGCTACGCGCTTCGGCGCTGCCCCGGACTCGACGAGGTCGCGGTAATAATTGACGGCCTTGATGAATTTCTCGCGATTTTCGCCCTCACCGAATATCGGCTTGCCTTCGTCGTCAACCAGTTTGCCGCCCTGCGCCCAAAAATTCGCTAGCCAGTCGAAGGTCGTTCCTTCATAGCGGCTGCCATTGAACAGAACACCTTCCATGCCTTGTTCGACAGACGACAATGCTGCCTTCTTCAGGTCATCCCAAGTCTGGGGAGCATCTGGAACGATTTCCTTGTTGCGATAGAGGACGCGCAGATCCGTCGACCACCACCATGCATAGATGTTGCCATCGGTGCCGGTTATGCCATCGCGGATAAATGGGAAGAGTTGCGCGATCTCATCCTTGCTGAAGTAGGGCGAGAAGGACTGCAGTACACCGGCCTTCTTGAACAGTGGCAACACGAAGGAATCGACCGCTGCGCAATCGGGAGCCGAACCGGACTTCGCCTGCTCGAGCATGCGCGCCTGCTCCTGCCCGATGTCACCCGACATCATCTGCAGTTCGATCTGCCAATCGGGGCGCTTGGCAATGAAGTCGTTGAACAGTTTGCTATAGCCCTGAGCATAAGCCGGCTCGTTGTTGCGTGGGCCGTCCGTTGTCATGCGGAAAACCATCTTGTTTGGCGCATCGGGCTTGCCGACGATATCACCGGTGATGGTGTCTTGAGCGATGCTGAGCTGTGGCAGTGTGAAAATCGTGCTGGCAGCAAGCGCAAGCGTAATTGCCTTCTTCCTCACCCTATTTCCTCCCTGAACAGGATCCAGGCCGAGCTCGTTGCCTCCACACATCGAGCATCTCGGATCCGAAGATTAGATTAAGTCACTTTCTTTTGGTGTCAAGGTGGTGGGCGTCGTCCAGCGCGCAATAGCGCAAGAATTTAAACGCTGACGTGCATACGTCGCTATGCCAATCGAAAAGTGCTCGTAATTTCAATCTCTGCCTGCGCGCAACGCGCGTGTCACGATGAAGTCACAACACGGCCCGCCGCGCCTGTGCTTTAACGTCACGGGGTGGAATGAATAGGAAGGCACCATGACGCGTGTCACGCGCTGTTATGGTGACAGAGATGTGAATGCCGATCATTTATAGACGCATGACCCGGGACGAGGCGCTGCAGAGCGCTGACATCATCGTTCAAGCCTACGCCAAGCCGCCTTGGCACGAAGAATGGTCCATTCAGAACGCCATTTCCCGCATCGACGAACTGACAACGACGCCCATGTGCCTAGCCGTGGCAGCGTTCGACGCAGAAGGGCCCGTCGGCTTTGCCTTCGGCTTGCCGCACACGTCTGTGATGGGTCGCGGGATTCACGTCGCGGAAATTGCAATACGGCCACAGTACCAGCGCTCAGGAATCGGTTCGTGCCTATTGAATCGATTGGAGGAGGAGGCGCGCATCATGGGATACGTGCACGTGTGGCTCGTCTCTCGCAGTACCGGCGGCGTTGCGGACTACTATGAGAGCAATGACTATCAGCATTCTGAAAAGCTCTGTGTCTACTCCAAGAAACTGACATAGGCCGGCGCATGACGCCGGCCTATCCCGCAGTCCCCTCAATAATGTCAGTTCAGGCAGATCGCCCCTTTAGACGCTAGCACGTCCGCCAAACCCTCATGCGGACCGTCGCCAATTTCACGCAGAACTTCATTCAGCGCCATCCCAAGACAGTGCATCGCCCCCACCAGGTCGACGTCTTCGGCCGCGTATTTTGCGTAAGCGATCATGCGCGCCAGTGCGACGAGTTCGTCCAAATCGTCGGAAGATCGCTCACTGCTACCCAGGTCGATCGGTCTGTTCGCCGATGCTGCACTCATTTTTGTTCTCCCCTCGAACGGGGGAGAGAATATTCAGCATACGCGCAAAAGGCCCGTGAAAAACACGTGACACACTTTATTGTTGCATTTCATGTGCTGGCCGACAAATTACAGCTTTTCCGGCAAAATAAAGGTCTCATTGAACTGCCATGTAACTTCAGCAGGCAGAGAGTGATCATCCGCAGCCCGAACGGCCTCGATCAGGGCGAGAGCGTCTGCCCGCTTCTGATCGACCTCGCTCGATCGAAGCAGCGACAGCAATTGCTGCCTATCTGCTGCGGGAACATCGACATTTGCCACGATTGCTCGCCATGTCCGCATCTTGAAGAACAAATTTGCCGCAGCCGCCTCAAGCGCCATGCAAAGCCCTCGCGTCAAGACCTGATGACGCTCAAGCTCATCGAGAGTCGCCCTGACGTTGACCAGCGGTACAGTCAGCGCCTTGTATCCAAGTTCTTCCGGTCCATGCAGCAACGCAACATCTGAGTCGTCTACTGTCGCAGCTGTCGCATACTCGCTGTAGATGCGGCCAATGCCGACCATACCGAAAACCCCGCATTCAACCGCCCGCAATGCGCCCATGCTTGCGGCGCCGAACACTCGAACCTGCCGCGAAAGCGCATAAAGGATTTCCTTGTGCCATACCGACGCGATGTATTCGAAACCGCCATCGACGACGCCAATTACACGGGCGCCCCTCCGTACGGCGGCCAAGACGTCGCCTTGAACGGCAGGCGGGCATATGGTGACCTCTTTCCCGACAAAGAGGGCGGCATCCGGGAGGCTTGGCCCGACAAAGACGACCTTCATGAGAACACCGCCTTTGCAACCGCGCGAGCGCCAAAACGACGCGCCCGCGCGCCTTCGGGATTTTCAAGATTCGGAACGAATATTTTGACAACGTGAAAGGGAAGCCGCGGATCGCTGAGTGGCAGCGCGATGACGGATGTGATCTGTCGGTCACGTAACGCATCGAGGACCTCCGCCAGGTGCGATCTGACCCCGTGCCGCTGCGAGGGCACGTTTTTGGTACGAGTAACCGGCATGGCATCGAGGGCGCGCAAGGTCTCTGCGGGCACAGGCCACTCAAACGCTTCCGGTGATAAGTCGTCGCGTGCGCCGCTGATATAGGTGACCCTGGATTGAACGGCCTCGGTTATTGCCCGTATGGCCGCCCGGAAAGGTGAAAGATGCGCGCCGCTGCCTCCAGTCACTTCGACAAAGCGGATGATTTCCTTGCCTCGCTTCGCAGGCCCGAGGATGGCGGTAAAGCAGGGGACAGCGATATCACTTGTCATGTCGAACAGGCGCACGGCGAGCCCTGCCGCCTCGATCTTTCGAACAAGTTCGTCCACCACCGGATCGCTGAGGCCCAGCGGATCGATACAGCGGTCAAGCCGATCCTCTTCGCTGCCGATCTGCCAAAGACAATAGGCATCGCGTTCAATACGCTCAAGCACCCCATGCAGGATTGCCTCCTCCTGCGTGTTGCCGGAGGCAAGACCGTCAGAAGACATCCAGAAGCGGTTGCGTCGCGTCCTGTCCAAAAGCGCCGCCTCGAATGGGACATAAATCTCCCGATCCGTCAGCAGCTCCCTGCCGCGCGCCCAGTCGATCTGCTCGTCCGGCCGGATGTCCTCCTCCTGGTGGCCGATCAGGCAGGAGAGCGTATCGAACGACAAGCCCGCCGCATGAAGATCCTGAGCCGACGTGCGCAACGTTGGAACGGCCGGTCTGTTGGCAACAACACGCTCCAACGCCTCCATGACGGCCGAAGCCTTGGCATCGTCATCGGTCAATCCCTTGCCCTGAGCGATTACGATCGACCGCCCATTTGGCACGTAAGCACACCACACCGGTATGCCGATGTTGTCCAGGCCCGTATGCCGAGCCACCCGCGTTATACCGAAATCCGCCAGCAAGGGCCCGGTGCGGGCAAGGGTTTCAGAGGGTGGGATCGTTCGATCGCAATAGGCAGCCAGCTCAATGGCGGTCAGGGTGCGGCTCGAAGTGACCGGAGAACGCCGCCTTCGCTGTAGAGACCGCAACCGCGAAGTCCACCTTTTTGACGAGGGTGGCACCCGCCTTGCGCAGGTCCACGACCTTCGCCAATTCACCGGTTGGCGTGAGTTCCTTGACGGTCCCCGCATCGAGGTCGGCAATCCAAAGTTTCGCATCCCCTGCAATGCCAAATACAACTGCCCTTGACATGATGTTTCCTTTCGTTGGTGTCAAAATCCAGCTTTCAAAAGCCCCTCTCTGTAGAGATCCTTGTGCCATTGCTCCTTCATGGGGATGAGGGAGAGCCATTTTTCCACATCGAAGACCGGGTTCAGCGTTTCCGCACGCTGCCGATAGAACTGTGCCCGCCTGCGGTCGCCGATCATGGCGCAACTCGCAGCCGCAATACGGTAAGCCGGCGCCTTGTCCTTCATGGCTTCAACATAGGCAATGGCGTCGTTGTACTGCTCAAGGAAGTAGCTGGCGCCTGCGGCACACCAAAGATAGCTGTCCGGCGAGATAGGATTGAGTGACATCGCCTTCTGGATCTTTGCCAGCGCTTCCTTGGGACGTGAGGCATGCACCAGTGTGTCGGCGTGGCTGTAGATCACGTCGGCGAAATGCGGGCTCAATTCCTCCGCGTGACTGAGCGCTGCCACGCTCTGATCGACGTCGCCAAGATAGAGTTTTGTCACGCCGAGTTCACGGTGGCCGCCGGCGAAAACCTCGTCCCGCTCTATTGCCTTCAATGCGTTCTGCTCAGCAAGATCCAATAATTCCGCGTTGCCTTGCGCGGTCACCAGCCACTCGCTGGTATAGGTCCGTGCCAGGCCGGTAAACGCGGGCGAAAAATCGTGATTGTATTTCAACGCCTCCTTGAAGGCGGCTCTCGCCCTACGAATGTGCGGCAGGGTCAGCTTGCCCATCAGGCTCGCACCCACAAGATAGGAATGATAAGCTTGCGGGTTGGCCTCCAGGCTGAGCCGGGCTTTCTCCCTCCTGGCAAGCTCATCCACGACAGATGATGAGAGGTTTAGAGCAATCAGTCGCCGCTGGGTCGGCAGTGTTGCCGCGGTCATGGGAAAGCGCGTCGCCCAGATGATTTCGTCGGTCGGGAAGTAGACGAGCTGCGCGTACAGGCCTTCGCCTGAAAGTCTCGTGTCGAGGAGATAGGAGATCGAGTGGCGGGCAATAGCAGCCGCTTTGTCAGAGTCCCGCCGGATTTGCTCTGCGGTGTGCGGCGCAACGATGGAAACGTTCCTGAGAGCACATAGCTCGATCGTGACATCCTCTATCAGCGCGGCGGCAAGCGACAGCCCCACAACACCGCTTTGTGAGGTCGGAGGAAGCAAGACCAGTCGCGGCAGGGTCGAAGCAGGCCGCTGCTCCGGCTCGCGGCGGCTTGCGCTCCGTGCCTCCGCCGGGACCACATAGTTTGCTGTCTCGCCTTCGCTCGCAAGCAGTACGCCCGGGCCGGCAAAGCCCGGCAGCCCGCGGAGCATCGCCCGAACCGGCTCATCAGTCGGATCCTGCTCGAGAAGCAGCAGCGCCGCGCCGGACACGGTTCGGTAGTCATCTGCACACTGTGCAGATTGCGCAGCCTCGATGAGTATCTGGCGCAACTTGACCCTATGGCTTCGCTGCTCCCGTGCGATCCAACTGTCGATCGCCTTGCTTACTGATCGGACATTGCCTGCAAAATCGCGCTGAAGCAGATCGCTGCACGCTTTCAGCCCGTTCACTGCCGGCCCCGGTTTATCCAATATCTGCACATCGACGGTGAGGCGGTGCGCGCGCAGCGCCACTGACGTCGCGGTGATTTGCAGCGGCGCGGTGTCACCGTCATCGATCTGGCGAATGCGGGAAATCAGCTTTCGCAAATTGAGGCCGGCCTGATCAGGCTCGGCCTCCGACCAGAGAAACGCCGCTACCTCCTGGCGAGTGAGCGCGTGGCCCTTACATGTGAAGAGATACGCCATCGTCAACAGCGCCTTGGCGGGATATCCCACGGCATTGCCTGCCTCGTCCGTCAGACGCAGTTCGCCAAATGTTTGGAGATGCAGCACCCGCTATCCTCGTGTTTCGTCCGCATGATCCCAGCGCTCATACTCATCCGCGACCGACTGCGTGGAGCCGAGGCTCCGTGCAAGTGCAAGCAGCTTTCGACGAATATTCGGATCTTCGATCGCAATGAAGGCCCGTGTCAGCGCCAGTCCCTCTTTTGAAGCGATGAAATGCGCGACTTCATCGGTATCCGCGCTCAAACGCAGGCCGGCGGCCTGCGACTTCCCCTCGTCGAAAAAGAACCCAATGGGTACGCCAAGGACCTCCGCAATCCGCTGCAGGCGGCTGGCTCCTATGCGGTTGACACCTTTTTCGTACTTTTGGAGTTGTTGAAACGTAATGCCCAGCGATTCCGACAGGCTAACCTGGCTCATGCCAAGTAGCTTTCGCCTTAACCTGACACGCTCACCCACATAGGCATCAATAGCGTTTGGAGTCTTGGCCTTCATGGCGCCCCCCGTTTCCTCGTGTCAGACTAGCAATATGATGACTTTCGCACAAAATACAACCGAGAGTAAATTTTTTCAAGAAACTAATCACAGGCGCGACTATATTTTGCTATCATGTTGCGAATTTACGCGTGTTGTCGAAATGCAGCCAAAACTGATGCGTTGAGACGGCAATATCGCCCGATCAGATTACCGACCTTGGGCGGTATATATTTTGACTGTTCCATTCATGGTGGTGTCACGTCGATTTCACAAGCCTTTCCCAATTTCAGTGACTATGTTCGAGGCACGGTTAAGTTGAAGCCTTGGCGACCCTAGCTCCCGCGGAGACTAGGGTCCGCAATGCCTTTTCGCTGAACTGATCGATGGGTGGGGTGTCATTCGACAGCGTCTCGGTTGTCACGGATTGGTGCGCTGCTTAACCAACATCAGCATTCAACGCACATCAAGAACGTGTGCCGTATCGACCGGAGACAAGGGCCATGGAATTACGTCCTATCATCATCAGCCACGCCGACAGTCTTTCCGCCTGCCGGGAAAAAATTGAGGAAGCCGTATACCTGATCATCCAAGGCGAAAAACTCGTCGGCTTCACGTCGACCGAAATCGCCATGGCAATCGCGGATATTGCGGACGACTATATTCTTGCTGCCTCCAGGAAGCGCACGGCAACGCACTGATCCACGTCCGCGCTGCGTCCGATTCCTCAGGGGCGTTCAACCGCGCCCCATACGGGATAAAGCGATACGCAGAGGTTCATCCGACACGAAAATCAGACCGCCGTAAGGGTGAGCCATATCGTTGACGATGAAGACCGCACCTCCGACGGACACCGCGCAGACAACAATGATCGATATAACGGTGCCGTTATAAGGCGACAAAAGGCCGAACGTGAGAAAGATCACAATCAGCCAGAATGTCAGTACGACTAGGAAGGCCGTCGGCAGCCCCTCGTTGCCCGTCTCGAGAACCAGCCAATGCGCCTCTGCGATAGCACCGCTGATGTCCAGCGCACGTGTCTTGAGCTGACGGTGTACATCGTCCTCGGGCGTCAGCGCCCGCAATATCGTCTGGACCGGTTCAACGCCGAGATCATCCCCCGCTCTCGTCCCGATGGCCTCGCCGGCAGCGCCTCCCCAGCTCTGGTTGATGCGCGTCTCGACGAGATCGGCAAGCCTTTTGCGTGCCTGAGCCGTCTCAGGGCCGTACTGTGCCAGTACTCGGTCAAGGAGAACGAGGCGAGCGGCCGATGTCTTCAGCTCGGTTTCGGCATCGTCGAAGGCCGTCTTGGCGGACGCAACCAGAAAGCCGAGCGCGAGTGCTGAAAGAGTGCCGACGACTGCGGTGGCGAGCTTGATGGCTTCCTTGGAGTCTGGGGACAGGTGATGACCAGGCAGGCGTCGGCTGATCCGCGTGCCAAGCAACGCCGCCCATCCCAGCAGCAGTGCGATAATGCATCCAGTTTCAAGAGCTGTCATGATGGAGTTCGCCTGTTTCGGCGCCATCGAACTGAAATGATTGGATTTCGTCAAGCTCGCTCGTCGCCATTGGGCCTTGCCTGCGGGCAATGCTGAACAAACTCGCTCTATATTCGCGTCCCGTCGCCCCGCTGACTGAGACCGTCAGCGGCCTATCCTTCATAATCCGCTGCAAGTCCGAAGGCTTCGGAGAGGGAGCGAGCCAAAGCGCGACAAACATACGGGAGCCTCCCCAGAGGGAGGCTCCCGCTTTAAAATATGCTTACTGCTGTGTCGTGCCGCCCGTCGAAGGGGTGGCCGGGGCTGGCGTTGCCGGCTCGCTGGACGGTGCAGCCGGTACCACCGGCGGCTTCATCGGCTGAGATTCAGTCGTCGAAGCGGTCGGGTTGGGGTCGGTACCTGGCCGGCCAAACCATTCCGTAATCGCAAACGCCGCGACAAGTATCAGCGCGATCGCGGCAACCCATCCAATCCACGTGCTCGAGCCACGGCGTGGGGGGGTGCGCAGGTCAGGTTCTGTACTGGGGTTGCGGATGGGATCATTGGGGTTGCGGATGGGGTCATTGGGGTCATACGTCATGTCGTTTCTCCTCTCTGCTGGAAGAGAAATGAATTGTGCCCAAGTTTGTTCCCGACGTGTGGGGCAGGTGCCTTGAGAGGTCGACCGCTCAGCATCGCCCACCACGCAAAATCACTGCGGCTCTTGATCGTGATTGTTTCGGTGCTCATGTCACTTTCTTTTAGACATTCTTCAGCATCTGCTGGCAGAGTGCACCAGCGCGTCGAGTTGTGCGTACGCGTTACCTCATCCGACTGGAGCGATCGAAAGCGCGCCAGCAACCAGTCATCAGTGGAAAAACCTTCTGGATCAGGACCGACGTTGGCTGCTTCATCGGCACCTGCCAATCGGAATACTCTCCATGATCGATGCGTCAAAAGACTGGCCGGGCGGCCGCCGGCCAAAATCCGCCTAGGGATTTAAACCACAGCCGCATGACGGGCTGGTGGAAGGTCACGGGTGACAAGCGCAAGCTGTTTGCGCTGGCTCAACCGCATGTCGCGTGTCAAAGTGGCGACTACAACCGCAAACGTGGCAAGGGTCGCGGCGTCAGCAGGGGTGACACATGTCGGTGATACAGGTCCCGGGACTACTATCCCTTACCATCGCAATTCTCGTATTCTTCGCTGGCGCCAATCTCAACCGTTTAATCCCAATCCTTGTCCACTGGAGCATTCCGGAAGCGGTCACTGGGGGCCTTCTGGCGGCGCTTGCGACGCTCATCGCCTATGAGTTCTTTGGCGTCGAGATCAGTTTCACGCTGGCCGCGCGGGACATGCTGCTTCTCTACTTCTTCACGGGTGTCGGGCTGAATGCCAGGCTGTCCGATCTGGCGGCAGGGGGAAAGCCCTTCCTCATCCTTCTCGGCATAACGCTGGTCTTCCTGGTCATCCAGAATCTTGTGGCCATCGGCACCAGCAACGTCCTCGGTCTTCCGCCAGGCACTGCAATATTGCTCGGATCGACGTCCCTGATCGGCGGACATGGTACGACCATTGCCTGGGCTCCGCTCATAACCAACCGTTTCGGTCTTACGAACGCGCTCGAGGTTGGCATTGCCAGCGCAACACTTGGCCTCGTCATCGCCAGCCTGATCGGGGGGCCGATCGCACAGTACCTGATCAAACGCCATCGCTTGAGCGCTCGCGCAAACGAGGAGCTGACGATAGGTGTGTCACGCGCAGCAACAAGCAGCCATCACGATGACGTCAGTTACGTCAGTCTGTTGCGAACCCTGCTTGTAACCAATCTTGCTATCCTCATCGGCTATGCCTTGCATGAGATCATCGTCGACGCCGGCATCAATCTTCCGCTGTTCGTCGTCTGCCTGCTGGTCGCAATCGTGATGACGAATACGGTCCCGTTCGTGGCGCCGAACCTGCCTTGGCCGACGCGCACCCGCGCGCTCTCGCTCATATCCGATCTCTCGTTGAACGTGTTTCTAGCCATGTCGTTGATGAGCATGCAGTTGTGGGGCCTGAGTGGGCTTGGTCTCGCGCTCGTCATAGTGCTCGCGATCCAGACGATCGTCGCCGTAGTCTACATCCTGTTCGTCGTGTTCCCGGCAATGGGGCGCAACTATGAAGCCGCCGTGATTTCTGCGGGTTTTTGCGGAGTCTCGCTCGGCGCTACTCCCACAGCGATCGCAAATATGACCGCCGTAACCAAAATCCATGGGGCGGCAACGATCGCATTCATCATCCTGCCGCTCGTTTCGGCATTCTTTATCGATCTGGCGAACGCAGCGGTTCTTGGCTTTCTTGTTCGGTGAGTTTGCGCTCTCATTGGTCGCAAATTGGCGGCATTCCTAAAGAAACATTCAGCCGGATGTTGGCGCGGGCTGTAGGGTATACCCGAACGATTTTGCTCTTCGCTCGAGATTGGTGAGGACGCGTCGACGGTAATTCTCCTCGTATGGACATACGTTATGTGACGGGGTTAGACACCACCAAAATTCCGACGGCCTCTCCTCTCCAGCGCCCACTCTAGCACACCGTTTCTATCCGCCGCAGGCGGGACCCCGACCCGCGAATGGTTATGTAGCAAATGCCACCAATTCGGTGGTAGTCAATCAAGTCGCTGGTTGATGACTCCTACCGGCCCGCAGTGATGATGACCGCTGTCGGCCCATTGCAGACGTGCACTCCGCTGCTGTGGAAAGCGCAACAATGCGGACCATGGAGCATGTGCCACAAACCGTCGCGAGCGATTTAGCTCGGCGCGTTGCACGCTGGCTGTCAGTCTCTTAGACTGGCAGGAACTCGGTCTTTCTCTTGATCAAGAGCGCTCGGCACTTTGAACTCATTCGGTCTGGTTTGCCGGATCAGGGTGCATCCGGCCCGATAACGGCACCGGCGTGACCGGCACCCGTGGCACTGACAGTCAAGCTGGCAAACGCGATCTCGCCATCGGTAATGTAATGGTTGACCTTTCCGGTGTTCAAACGTGAGCCAGATTGGTGCCGCGCGACCTCCCCGATTACTTGCTTTGCCCTCAGTTCATTGACTATGTAGTCGCGCTCGGCGTTCGTATCGGAATCGGTCTTATGTGTGACTTGGAATGTCAGCCAAGTCAGAGAAAGCCCGGTATCTCTGGTGCCGGCCCCAACCCATAGGACCCGCTCCTCGGGCGATGGGCTGTCGGTATTCAACCAGAAGCTCGCCGCGCTCATGTCGTCCTCGGAATGGGCAAGACTAAGGGCCCAGAAACGGATGTGATGGCGCTTGCGGGGGCTATCGTCGATGGGCTCCTGGAATCCTATGTCCTGCCGTCGTCCAAAGAGATAGAAGGTGCTGAAAGGTGCGGTGGGATAGGCAGAGTTCATCAGGAAAGCGCGTATCATTCGCAACGAGCTTGCGATCCCCAAATGGTCGGCCGTGGACCAGCCCGCCGTTGCAAAGGCCTCACGGAGCTGTTGAAGATTGCCGACGAGGACGAAATTTATAGGATCGCCGGGCAGGCCATCAGCCGTGATCGTGTATCTGGGGATCAGCCCCCGATGAAGAACCTTCAGAGACAGTCGGACGACGTTCGGAAGAATGACGTAAGCAGCCAGGCCATAAGTGAGGCACACCGCAACGAGCCATGGAAACCTGTGGTCCGCAGTATCGAAAACAACGAAGACGATCAGCCAAACGCTGAGTACACCCAGACAGAAAACCAGAAACCTCCGGAAAAGGCGCGTCAGCAATCTCAAGACACAGTCTCCTCGTCTGGCGTCTGATGGGCTGGCAGTCGCCCTCGCTGTTCGTCACCGGGATTTTAGCACCCGAGAAGATGCAAATGATAGCGCCGCCGTCGCTCATTGTGGGCCATCTCGAGCGAGCCTCCACCACACGCGAGCGGGACCATGTGGCACTTGCTCCATAACGCCGCAAATTGGCCTGATGGATCGCTTCCTGGGCCTTTTAGCTTACCCTTGCAGTCTCCTGAGAAGCACGCCAAGTCGCTCTTCCGATGGGCAATCCTCAAGGTCCGAGCGAGCTGGGATGCCACCGCCTCCTCGGTTCCTCACCTCGCTCGGGCTGTAGCCGAATGCTCGCTTGAACGCACGGCCAAACTCTGCGCCGTCGCTGAACCCCCGCTCTTCGGCGATCTGGAATATGAGGCGCCGATCATTGGGGTCGGTCAACGCGGCGTAGGCACTGAGCAGTCGACGGTGCTGAATGTAGTGCATTACCCCACCGAAGGGCTCGAACAGGTTGTAGAGCCGCGTGCGCGAGATGCCGAGTTCCCGCCGCACCAACTCACTCCCGAGTTGGGGGTCGAGCAACCGGCTGTGCACCAGTTGGCGTGCCCTTTCGAGGAGCACGTTGGCAATCGGTCCTTCGGCCGCCTCGATATGGTCCGCAGATGGCTGCACGCAGGCAAGGATCATTGCGCGTGTGGCTGCCGCTAGCCCGGGCAGATCGGCTTGAGCGAGCATCGGCAGGCGATTGGCGACGTCAACCAGATAATCCGAAAACAGCCGCCCCATGCCTGTCCCAAGCGTCGAAAACTCCGCCGAGCCGAGTGTGGCCGATGTCTCGAGGGAAAGATCACGCGGCACAAACAGCATGAGCATCTCGCTCCTATCAACGACGCCGTCGAAGGAGCGGCCGAGTGAGTGGATCTGAACCTCACCCGGACCCGCGGTAAACGCGGTTTTTACCGCATCAGTGCGGGTCTGTCCGGACAGCAGGACGGTCATCGTCCAGTGATCGACGGGATCGCGCCGAACATGTCCCGGCAGGCTCGAAAACGCGAGGCGGTCCGTACTGATTTCGGCAAGGACAAGACTGCCGAGATCCCAAAGCTTTTGCCGACCGCTGAAATTTGCAGTCATGGGGTCGATATCAGAAAGTTCGAGCATGGGCGCGAAACTGTTGTGCCATGTTGCAAACTGATCGGCTCGCGGCAGGCCGGCGGTCGAAAATTCAAAGGAAGGCAAGGACGATGCCCTCCCGTCTACTGAGATTGCCTCAACGGCCCCGCAATCCAGGCCCGCAAAGCTCTCGCGGTCCGGCACGCGCTCGGGTAACCTGGCATGGTTCGTGACGCCTTCCATCATCTTCACGTCATCTGTTTTTTGGCCATAGGCAAGGCGGTGCAGTTATCTGTGGCTCGCCCAGCAGACATAGTGCGGCCGTGATCGCCGCCTGCCACGCCCGACATAGTGCGAAAGCGTTCCCGGCAGGCAGTGCCCTCGGATGTCGCGGAACTGTGCGGAATGCCACCGCTCGAAATGGAGAGGATCCTTTGGAGCGTGATGCTGTGCGCCGGGTATGCCGCGATGGAAAGGCTGCTTGGATCGACAGAAAAAAATGTGCAGTTCATTCGTACTTTCCTCTTGGGCCCAGGAGCGAGGCAGCGCGACGTCTGAATGATGCAAGCGAACTGATTTCTGCGGTTCAGGGGGACAACCGTTCACACGGCGGATGCGGAATCTCCAGCGCTTGTTTCGGTATATCTCGGCAAGCTGCCTGGGCACTCGTTGTTCCTCCCAGTCGCAATTTAGCCCTTTCGACCAATTTCCTCAACCGTCAGATGCACGATCGGTCAACGAGGTCGCTATACGGTGGTCTTAGTGTCGTTCTGTACCCTGTACACCGTCCTTGGCTGCTGAGCCTGCTTCACGACCCGCGATCGGCGTCAGCCTTGGAACTGCCCGAGAGCAGCGTTGCAATCCACATTCCAGACGGCGTACCGGCGCAATACACAATGAACGCGATAAGGATGGGCACGCCGATGAAGGCACCCGAAATGCCCCACATGAAGCTCCAGAAAAACACCGAAAAAATTACGGAAAATGGGGATATTGCCAGCGACGCCCCGGTCAATCGGGGCTCCAGATAGCTGCCGATGATGAATTGGATAAAGTTGAGGCTGGCGAAAATGACGACCGCCGTTTGCCATGCTTCGAATTGGGCGATGGCAAACAGCGTCGGAAGCGCGGTTGCGACAAAGGGCCCGAGAAAAGGGATGTAGTTGAGCGCGAACGCGATCGCTCCCCAGGCTGCGGCAAGTTCTAGCCCCGCAGCCAGCGCAAAGAGCCAGACCACCAACCCGGTGAGGATACTCGCGAAGGTGCGAACGATCATGAAGCGGCGCAATTTTGCGCCAAGCACTCGATTGGCCGCCAAGATGCGCATTCCGTAAGGTTGTGCTGCGGGGGCGACGAGACGCGCATTGAAGTCTTCCACTTCGAGCAGGCCTAGCATGATGAAGATGAAGACCAGAACCGCGAAACCGGCAAAGCTGTTTAACCGCCCAGCCATTCCCTGGACAAAACCAACCAGCCAGGCAACATCGAAGCGGTCGGCCAAGGGACCCGCGACTGCCAGGCCGTGCTCTTCCAGCCAGTTTGTCCAGTCAACATAAACAGCCTGGAAACGGTCGGCATTGACGAAGAGCCATTGCGCGAGCTTACCAAACCCCCAGGCAATCGATGACCCGATGACGACAATGGCGACCATGGTGACGCTCAGCGTGATCAGGAGTGCAAGAAGCTTTGGAAGAAAGCGCTGCAACGCGGCCTGACACGGCCAGACGAGCGCGATGACAAACAAGGAAAAGATGAGCGGCGCGAAGATCGATTGCGCGACATAAAGCAAAGCAAGCACAAGGATACCGGTTGCAACTGAACCGATCATGCGATTGCCGCCTGCTTCCTGCATACTTGCCCCTGGAATGGTGTTCTATCTTCCAGCCTCCGTCAGAACTGACGGGGAGTGGCATCGCGTGAGAATTCCCCAGGCCGGGCCCATCATTTTGGCGCGCACCCGCCGGCCTTCTGGCCAAATGCGCGCACTGCCCGACATGCTTGATCATTGTAAACTAGCTGGCAGCGGCCGCCTTTTGCAATGCGTCGCGCAAGACCTGCTCTTTTGTTTCATCGAGAGAGGTCTTGAGCACGACGCCGCCAAAGGCTGATATCTCCTTCAAGACCTTGTCCGCTGTCATCTCCTGGATCAGCACGAACAAGGCGGCCTTGCCCGGATCAAGATTGGCGGCGAGCTCCTTCATGAAAGCATCGTTGATACCAACGTCGGTCAGAGCGCCGCCGATGGCGCCGGATGCCGTGCCCACCGCCACACCCAGAAGCGGATTGAGAAATAGAACACCGATCAGCAAACCCCAAAAGCTGCCCGATGCTGCGCCGGCAACCGTGGTGTTGACCAG
This sequence comes from Rhizobium sp. 3T7, assembly GCF_020166565.1. Taxonomy (NCBI): domain Bacteria; kingdom Pseudomonadati; phylum Pseudomonadota; class Alphaproteobacteria; order Hyphomicrobiales; family Rhizobiaceae; genus Rhizobium; species Rhizobium sp. 3T7. The sequence goes on along the minus strand of NZ_JAIQXS010000015.1, from coordinate 68,557 downwards.
CTGATTGAGTTTGATCTTGCCGCTGTCGTTCTTCGTCGCGATGACGGCATCCCCGACCTTGATCAGGTATTCCTTCTGCATCTCGAACAAACGTTGACGCACGTCCTCGGCTTTGGCTTCACTCGGATAAACAATTGCAATCAAAGTAGACATGATCAATTCTCCTTTACTGGATGTGCTTGCACCAAATCGGAAACGCCGGTCATTCCCCCCCAATGCTTCACCGACACGACGCCTTCCCGCCATGCGCGGGAAGTTGAAAAACGTGAGATGGAGTCAATGGGATAAACCCATCTTTTACGATCGCACGCGGCACTTCGCGTGCTTGATGCAGCCAAGCTTATCGATGACAAAAAATGCAACCCGGCTGAAACGGTATCGCCAAGATGTCGTGGCCGCGAAAAAATGCCCCTTTCATTCGTCGATCCATCTGTCTCGGTGGTCAACGCGAAAGGTAGAAGTCCTGGGTAAGAACTCAAGTGATGATGCTCCCTTAAATGCCCTGCTCAGCTTGCGCAGTCCTTCCGAACCCGAGGAGGCGGTACTGCGCTCCGACTATAGAGCGGTTCAAGAAGCGAAGTGATCAGCATAAAATCCCGCAACCATGCCCGCAGTCCAGATTTGGCAGTCTCTCGTGGAAGGGAACCCGATTTGTGCGAGATTGAAACGCCGCCGGTTTGTCACCTGAACGACACGCAACTCTGATTTGAGCAAGGACACCCGGAATTCATCTACAACGCCCGCTGCTCATCGCTTAGAACCTTGAAGTGGATCGCCTCATGCGTGCAGCCGCAGGAGTGATCTTAATCGATTGTCTTCGTTGTTCGACAGATTGAACAGCTTGCCAGAGAATTAAACTGGGCCATGTCGTCAATGCGGTTGTCCGTCATCGTGATCATGTTATTGGCGCTTGTCGGCTGTGGTGGGCCACGCGCGGTTCTTGGCCTTCCCATTGCATCATCATCGGGATCGGAACCACGGGCAACCATTCCGATCTATGTCGCGACCACGCGCGCGCGATCCGACGATCTTTCCCTGCCTTATTCCGCTGAGCGGTCGCAGACGCTGAATTTTGCGAAACTCGATATTGGAATTCCAAGGAACCACGTTCCTGGCCGCGTCGAGACAAGCGGGCGGGTTCCCGATCCCAGCCGGCATTTTTCGGCACGAACCTACCAACCGGTCGCCGGGCGACAAGAGTTCACCCGGAAGCTGAACACCGCGCTGGCCCAGCGCGCGCCCGAAGATCGCGAGATCTTCATCTTCGTCCACGGTTACAACAACAATTTCGCAGACAGCGTCTTCCGCAATGCTCAGATCACCTACGACTACAACATCAAGTCGGTCTCGCTGCATTACGCCTGGCCATCCGGAGCCTCTATCCCTCTTTACGTCTTCGACCGCGACAGTGCCCTGATCGGTCGGCGAGGACTTGCCGAGACAATCGAGATCGCGGCGGAGACCAACGCCACGAGAATAGTCGTGGTCGGCCATTCGATGGGCGCCTACGTCGTCACCGAAGCCTTGCGCGATCTGGCCCTGAGAGGACACACCAGCATCCTGAAGCGTTTGGGTGGCGTCGTTCTTGCCGCACCTGATATCGACGTCGACGTCTTCCTGAGCCAGCTTGACGATATTGGCGATATCCCGCGACCGTTCACAATCATTGTTTCGCAGCGCGACCGCGCACTCGGGTTTTCCCGGCGACTGGCGGGCGGCCACCCCCGTGTCGGCAGCGGCTCCGAGGTCGCTATCCTTCAGAAGAGAGAGATCGCAGTCATCGATGTCTCCAATATCGATGGCGGTCGCCACAACGTCTTTGCGAGCTCACCGACACTGATGGAGATCGTCAACAACGATGCCCTGATGCGCAGCGTTGTTAGAGAGGACCAGGGGCCGGTCGGCCAGACAATGCTCGCTAACGGCGCATCGGTGGTAGAGGGTGCCGCATCCCTGGTGATCTTTCTCCCAAGCCGTGTTCTGAGTGGGCTCGCGCAGGCCTCCGCAGGACAATAGCGGAGATACGGGAGGGCAAGCGACGAAGTCTGGATTTCGCCTTGTCGACGGGGCGCATTTGCTGGCGATCAGGCTGACAGAAGCCGTATCGGGGCTAGAGCGGAAGAATGGAGTAGGGTAAGTGAGAGCGCACAGCTTTGCCCGTTGCTGTTTTAGAAACAACACACCAAGCGCGCCTCGCAATGCTCTGGTGTATAGCCCGCTCGTGCGAATTGGCCGGACGGCGGTTGCATGTTCGTCACCCGTCAGCGCGGGCAGGCGGCGATGTAGCGCCGACCGTTGCGATCCTGGAACTCGCATTGTCCCGGACGACCGGCCACGTTACCGATCACAGCACCGGAGGCTCCCCCGATCGCAGCGCCAACGGCCGCGCCACGCACGTTATTCGTCACGGCGCCACCAACCACCGCACCCGTTGCGGCACCTATACCGGCACCCTGCTGTGTCGGCGTGCAACTTGCAAGCGCCAGACCCGCCAGCGAACACATCAGCAATCTCTTCATCACTCGCCCCTTTGTGAGGTTCATCTAGCACCGAAGATCGCGGCATCAGCCTAAATGCGTCATTCGGACTATAGTGTCGCGGAAGAGTGTCTGTGATCGGCACAGAATCCCAAAACCAAGCTTTGAGTTCAAATCTCTTGGACGATCACAGCGCTAAACCAGTCAGCCGCCAGCATGAACCTGCTTTTTGTCGCAGGCGACCTGCTGCAGCCGGAACGAGCAAAGCTCAGGCCTTCCTGGATGAGCGTCACCGCAAGAGGCGGCGTGATGCGCGCCGGCTCAGAGGCGTGAAAATAGCCAAGGCTCGGACAAAACTGCCAGTGGCTCAACGATGGCGCCTACTTACGGCCCGTCACTGCCGGGCTGTAGACCAGAAGGCTCAGGATCTCGAACAGCACCTGAGCGCCCGCCTGCGCGGTGTTGGTGGTGCTGTCATACTGCGGGGCGACCTCGACGACATCGCCGCCGACGAAGTTGAGACCCTTCAGACCGCGCAAGAGTTCCAGTGCCTCCCGGGTGGTCAGGCCGCCGATCTCGGGCGTTCCGGTGCCGGGCGCAAAGACCGGATCGAGACTGTCAATATCGAAGGACAGGTAGGTGGGGCCATCGCCGACGATCTGCCGCGCTTTCGCGATGATTGCGGGGATGCCCATCCCGTTGATTTCCTCGGCATGGATGACCGTCATCCCGGATTCGTAGGAGAACTCCCAGAGATATTCGGAAGGACCTCTAATTCCGATCTGGATCGTACGGGTCGGATCGAGAACGCCGTCGAGCACAGCGTTGCGCATCGGACCGCCGTGATGGAATTTGGTCTGGTCGAATGGACCACCGGTATCACAATGGGCGTCGATATGGATCAGACCGACGGGCTCTTTGGCGCCGACCGCTTTGAGGATTGGATGGGTTATGGAGTGGTCGCCGCCGATGGAGAGCGGAATGACACCGGCCTCTACGATCTTTCGGATCGCCACCTCGATATTGTCGTGGCATTGCTCCAGGCGGTAGCGACTGCCAAACGGAATATCACCGATATCGGCTGCCCTGAGATCGTAGGCCGGAGCACAGTCGAGGGCGTGATTGTAGGGGCCGATCCGCTCGATGCTGCGCACGGCCCTCGGTCCAAATCGCGAGCCCGGCCGATTGCTGACGCCGAGATCCATCGGGATGCCGACTGCCGCAACTTGCAGGTCGCCGAAATCGGGCGTGGCGAAATTGACCTCCTTGTAGGGCAAGCCTGCGAAGGTCGAAATGCCGGAATAGGGCGCGGCACGGGTGCCGCCCCTGAAGATTTTTTCGGCCACGCGCCGGAAGCGCGGGTCGAAGAACTCCGCGCTGTCTGCAAACTTCTTCCGCAGATCCTCTAGATGCTTCTTCAACTCCGCCATCGTCCTGTCCTTCATCCCAAATTGCTCGACAATATCACTGACAGGTGCAGCTCTTCTCGTGAAGGGCGGCACCTGATCGGCTGCTCTCAAGACCGTGGCGAGAGGTGCTCGTGGATGGCCAGCCACTCACCGGTTGGCTGCTTCTCGAAAACGATGGTCTCGCGCTCGATGCTCGTCGAGGGTTCGCCGTTGAAGCTTAGGTCGGTCTCGACGGAATGGGTGAATATGGCGATGGGGCCGGCGATCTGAATATCTCTGTCGCTCGAGCGGCAAGCGCTGACGCGAAAGCCGTCGCGCGTCTCCCAGAGGGCCCATTCGGCCTCGTACTCGGCGCGCGTGGCGAGCCGGCGGTCAAGATTGTGAAATATGAAGGTGGCGTTGGGCGCGAATGCCGAGAAATAGCTGTCGCGATCGTGCCGGCCAAAGGCCTCGACGAGGCGGTCTGCCGCCGCAAGCACGGCATATTGCTGATGTTCCATCCCTTATGTTCCCTGTTATTGAGTTTTTGGGCTGCTGATCAAAACGGCAAGCGGCCTGTTCTGCCGCGCCACACGCTCCTTGAGTAGCTCAAGTGTCATCGCTTCATCTTTGACGAACTCAAGGAACATCATGTTGAGATTGTTAAAGACCATCTGGCCCACTGCCGCCGCGTCGATCCCCGGCATGACGGCACCGCGAAGCTGCAGTTTCTGGACCAGCATCGAAACCTGATCGCAAAGACGCCCGTCGAATTCGGTGTATCGGCGACTGAACGGGCTTTCTGGCTGTTGGATGGACGTCGCCATGGCAGTGCGCCACATCTCCTTGCTCAGATAGACCAGCGAGTGATCGAAATATTGATCGATAAGCACCTGGAGTGCTTCCAATGTCGTTGGCGGTGGATTTTCGACGATTGCCTTGCCCGATTCCAGGACCTCTTCAACTTCCATGGACACCGTGGCGACGAGAATGTCTCCCTTGTTTTCATAGTAGTTGTAGAACGTGCCGACCGATACCTCCGCGCGCTCTGCTATGTCCTCGATCCGAGCACTGTCATAGCCAACCTCGCGAAACAGGCTCGCCGCCGCCTCCAATATGCGACGATTGCGATCGGCTTTCTGCTTGGCGCGCAGTCCCGTCATGTCTCACTCTCTCAAATAATGAATGCCCTCAAAAATCATATTGACTTAAAAAATGAACTCATTCAATCTTTTTTCATGAAGACGCCGGAACGAGCGTCACCGACCAGAGGGCAACATCATGACTGATTTCATTGAAGGCATATCTGCGCGCAGATTTTGGACCTCCGCCGCGACATTGGCGCTTGCTGCCGCGACTGCTGCACTTACTTCTGCGCCAGTCCAGGCGCAGGAAGAGTTGAACGCGCTTGTCTGGTGCGACCACACCGATCCGGCATTGATTGAACCTTTCGAGAAGGCGAACAACGTCAAGGTCAACTTGAAGGAATACGAGGGCACCGGTGCCGGGCTCTCCATCATCGATCAGTCGCGTCCGGGAGATTGGGACGTTCTTGTTATCGATGGCGTCGACGTGCAGCGCGCTGTCGACAAGGACCTCCTTGCGGAGATGCCAGCCGATGCGCTCCCGAACGCGGATATCTTCCCGGAAGTGCGCATGGAGGCCAACAATACACGCGACGGCAAGACCTACGCCGTCACCGAGAAGTTCGGGTACAATACCGTTTCCTACGACAAGACGAAGGTCGATCCGGCCGACATGAAGGACATGTCGAAGCTCTGGTCGGAGAAATACAAGGGCCGAATCGCCGTCTATGACTACTATCTGCCGATGATCGGTTTGACCGGGATCGATCTCGGCAAAGCGACGGCAAGCCTGACGGATGCCGATCTGCCGGCGATCAAGGACAAACTGTTCGCTCTTAAGGCCAACGCGAAGCAGGTCAGCGACGTTGTCTCGTCGCAGACGGCGCTTGCGACAGGTGAGGTCGATATTGTCTTCGGCGGCGGGGAATGGCTGACGGCTGGACTGGTGAAGGACAAGCCGAACCTCGACTGGACCATTCCGGAACAGGGCGCAGTGCGCTGGGCGCAATCGATCGGCGTGATGAAGGATTCCACGAAAAAGGATCTTGCTTTGAAGTTCGTGCAATACATCGTCAGCCCCGAAGGGCAGGCGCGGCTTGCGACGTCTTCCTGCTACTGGGCGATGCCGGCGAACGCCAAGGCCGGCGAGCATCTGACCGGCGAACAGAAGACCGCTTTGCGCTGGAACGAGCAGGCTGACTATCTCAAGCGCACGCAACTTTATCCGATCCCAAGCGCGGAACTGGATGCGAAGATGCAGGACGCCTGGACCGAGATGCTGCAGAACTGACGGCTTCGTCTCTTCCGTCATGCCATCATCACATCCCTCTCCCCTCATTGTCGGGAGAGGGCATTCGGAGGCTTGTCCGTGGCTGCTTTTCCTCTTGAAGATGCCGAACGCCGCAAAGGCTGGGGTTTTGTGGCTCCAGCCCTTGTCTGGACGATCGTCTTCTTCGTCGCCCCCTTTCTCTTCATGGCGGCCATGAGCCTGTGGGCGCAGCAGGGCGGATCGATCGTCCGCGTCTGGAACTTTGGCAACTACATCGCCTTCTTCGAGAAGGACGCGCTGTTCCGCGGGCTGACGAATTCGTTGGAAATTACCGCCATCGTGACGGTTCTCTCGATCCTGCTTGCCTATCCTCTGGCCTGGATCATCGCCGAGCAGGTGCCGCAAAAATATCAACGAACGGTGTTGATTCTTGCGATCCTGCCGTTCTGGACCTCCTACGTCGTTCGATCCTATTCCTGGTTGCTCGTGCTGTCGCGCAATGGCGTAATCAATCAGACACTGATGAATATGGGCGTCATCAGCGAGCCGCTTGAGCTCGCCAGCAACCGCACGGCAACGGTGATCGGCTTTGTCCATTTCTTCGTCATGCTTCTGACCCTGACGATTTATGCCAATCTTGTGCAGCTCTCGCCGAACTATCGCCGCGCGGCAGCCGACCTCGGAGCGAATGCTTTTCAGACCTTCTGGCATGTCATTCTGCCGCTGACCATGCCGGGGATCATGACAGGTGCGTTCCTCACCTTCGTGCTGTGCATCGGTGACTATGTCACGCCGCAGATTCTCGGAGGCAACAATGAGCTTGTCCTGCCGCAGATCATCATGCTGCAGCTCGGCCGACGCGCGGATTTCCCGATGGCCGCAGCGCTTTCGATCATCCTCATGCTCGCGGTTACCGCCGCCTACGTCGCCTGCGCGCGCTGGCTGAAGATCGAGAGGACGTAATGACGCGCGATAGGCTCACAAACATCGCCACCAGCGTCTACGCCGTCGTGATCTTCGGCTTCATCTTCCTGCCGGTTATTGTGCTGGTGCTGTTTTCCTTCCAGGATGGACGCCTGCCAGTGCCGCCGTTCAATGGGTTTTCCCTGCAATGGTATGAAGCCGTCTTCGCCGATCGCAAGCTGATGTCCGCGCTGCTGCACTCCTTCCTGGTGGCAACGTTATCGTCTCTCGTTGCCTGCCTTCTCGGATTTCTGGCTGCCTATGGGCTTGCGCGCTTCAAGCTGCCGGGCTCGGCTTGGCAACGCGGACTGCTCATCGCGCCGATGACGGTCAGCTACCTTATCATCGCACTTGGGCTCCTGACCGTCCTCAACGTGCTGGGCATCGGTCTTTCGCTCTGGACCGTGGGCATCGGCCACGTCGTGATCAATCTGCCGCTCTGCTTTGCGATCATCTATTCGTCGATGGGCGACCACCATATCAACATCGAGCGCGCAGCACGCGATCTCGGCGCCAGCGACCTCAAGGTCATGGCTCTCGTGACCGCGCCAATGCTGCTGCCGTCGCTGCTCGCCTCTTTCTTCCTGTCGATGACGTTCAGCTGGGATGAGTTCATCATCGCTTTCTTGCTGTCGCGCTTCGACGTGACGCTGCCTGTCGAGATCTGGAGCCTGCTTCGCTCCGGTCTCAATCCCAAGACCAATGCCATCGGGTCACTGGTGTTTCTCGTTTCGGTCGCTTTGCTGATCGTGTTGGAACTGTTCCTGTTTGGAAGGACAAAGAAATCATGACCGCGCCGGTTTCAATCGAGAACGCGACGAAGACCTTCGGCAGCTTTACCGCACTGGACGACGTTTCCCTCGACATCAATGCGGGCGAATTCATCGTCCTGCTCGGCCCCTCCGGCTGCGGCAAGACCACGCTCCTGTCCATCCTCGGAGGCTTCCTGTCGCCGACCAGAGGGCGGATTGCGATCGGCGGCAAGGAAATGACCAACGTGCCGCCGGCAAAGCGTCCGACCACGACGATGTTTCAGGACTACGCGCTTTTCCCGCATATGAAGCTCAAAGACAATGTCGGATTCGGCCTCAGAATGCGCGGTGTCGGCAAGGCGGAGCGCGAGGAGCGCGCGAAGGGATTCCTTGACCTTGTGGGCCTCAAGTCTTCGGCGGACAAGAAGCCGCACGAGCTATCGGGTGGTCAGCGCCAGCGCGTGGCGCTCGCCCGGGCGCTGGCTGTCGATCCCGACGTGCTGCTGCTCGATGAACCGCTCGGCGCGCTGGATCTCAAGCTTCGCCGACAGATGCAGGACGAGTTGAAAGCAATCCAGAAACGCGTCGGCACAACCTTCGTTCACGTCACCCACGATCAGGAAGAGGCAATGGCCATCGCCGACCGGATCGTAGTGATGAATCAGGGGAAAATCGAAGACTTTGGCCCACCGTCCGAAATCTACATGCACCCCCGCTCACTCTTTGCAGCCGGCTTCATGGGTGAGGTGAACTTCGTTGCCGGCACGATCAGAGATGTTGATAGCACGCAAGCAATCGTCGAGACGACGCTGGGGAAGGTCGCATTGCCGAAAGCCTGCTTTACGGCAGGCTTGCCGTCCGTCGGGCAGGCGACGACGCTTTGCATCAGGCCAGAACATTTCCGCCGGGCCGGCGAGGGGGGTGGCCCTGTCACTGCGCTGGGCCAGGCCACGGTTGCCGGCAGCGCCTTCTTCGGAACGCATTATCGCTGCCATCTAACGCCCGCCGGCGCTCCGGAAACGAGCATCGTCGCGCACATGCCGCAATCGGCGGCGGTGATAGCAGGCCAAGCGGTCACGCTCGCTGTCAATGTCAGCGATATCGTAGCCTTGCCGTCGAAACAGGCATAGACTGAGACCATGGAACGTGTCGCCCCGGACAAATGGTACGAAGTGAAACGGCTGGCGGACGATGTCACCCTTATTTCCGAGCCCTTCATCCAGGAATTCTACCGATGCAACATCTGGCACGTTCGCGGGCGCGATCGCGATATGCTTGTTGACAGCGGTATGGGCGTCGTGTCGCTGCGCGAATGGGTGCCTCTCGTCACCGAGCGCGATCTGATCGCGGTCGCGAGCCACACCCACTTCGACCATATCGGCTGCCATCACGAGTTCGAGCGCCGGGCGGTCCACTCAGCGGAGGCCGATCTGCTCGCCGATCCGACGCGGGCGAACACCCTCGCCGACCCCTACGTCACCGACAGCATCTTCGACGCGCTGCCGCCGGAACCCTACTGCTCGAAATGTTACAGCGTGAAGAAAGCGCCGGCGACGCGCATCCTGGAGAACGGGGACATAATCGATCTCGGCGACCGGTCCTTCGAGGTCATCCATACGCCCGGCCACTCGCCGGGCGGCATCGCTCTTTGGGAAGCGAAGACGGAGACGCTTCTTTCCGGTGATATCCTTTATGACGGGCCGCTGATCGAGGACGCCTACCATTCCAACGCTGCCGATTATCTCGCCTCGATGGAGCGGCTTTTGACCATGCCGGCCCGCGTCGTGCATGGCGGGCATTTTCCAAGCTTCAGCGGCGAGCGATACCGCCAGTTGATCACGGATTGGCTGAACGAAAAACAGAAGAAGATCTGACGGGAGTGACGATATGCTCGACAAGCGCAAATTCTACATCAATGGTGAGTGGGTAGCGCCGCTGACAGCGAATGATCTCGAAGTCATCAATCCGGCTACCGAAAAGCCGGTTGCGGCGATTTCGATGGGTACGGCCGCCGATATCGACCGTGCGGTAGCGGCTGCGAAGAAGGCGTTTGCGACCTACAGCCGGACAAGCGCCGAGGAACGCCTGGCGCTGCTCGAAAGGCTGCTTGAGATCTACAAGCGCCGCTACGAGGAGATGGCGCAGACGATCACACTCGAGCTCGGTGCGCCGATCACCATGAGCCGCGAACAGCAGGCCGACGTCGGCGTCGGTCACCTGCAGGGTTTCATCGATGCCCTGAAGCGCCTGAAGATGCGCGACACGCTGCCGAACGGCGACGTGCTGCTGCGCGAGCCGATCGGCGTCTGTGGGCTGATCACCCCCTGGAACTGGCCAATCAACCAGATTGCACTGAAGGTGGTTCCGGCACTTGCGACAGGCTCGACCTGTGTGCTTAAGCCTTCGGAGTTTACACCGCTCAATGCCATGCTCTACGCAGAAATGATCCATGAGGCCGGTTTCCCGGCTGGCACCTTCAACCTCGTGAACGGCGACGGCGCCAATGTCGGCGCCGCGCTTTCGAGGCACAGGGACGTCGATATGATGTCCTTCACCGGCTCGACACGCGCCGGCATTGCCGTCAGCAAGGACGCGGCCGACACAGTCAAACGCGTAACCTTGGAGCTTGGCGGCAAGTCTCCCAACATTGTCTTCGAGGACGCCGATCTCGAGGACCGCATCACGGGAAGCGTCCTTGAATGCTTCAACAATTCCGGCCAATCCTGCGATGCGCCGACCCGCCTCCTCGTTCAGAGATCGGTCTACGATAAGGTCGTCGAGATTGCCAAGCGCGTCGGCAGCGAAGCCAAGGTCGGCAATCCCGAAGAAGAAGGTGGCCACATCGGCCCGCTTGTCAGCGATGTCCAATTCGGTCGCGTGCAGGCACTGATCGAGGCGGGTATTGCCGAGGGTGCACGCGTTCTCGTCGGCGGAGCCGGCAAGCCCGAAGGCTTTGAGAAAGGCTACTTCGTCAAGCCGACCATCTTCGCCGATGTCAACAATGACATGCGGATCGCTCGTGAGGAGGTATTCGGGCCAGTGCTGGCCATCCTGCCATTCGACGCGGAAGAGGAGGCAATCACGATCGCCAACGATACCAGCTATGGACTGGCTGCCTATGTTCAGAGCGGTGACCCTGCTCGCGCCGAGCGCGTAGCGACAAGATTGCGCGCCGGAATGGTCCACATCAACGGCGCCCCGCATCGCTATGGAAGCCCGTTCGGCGGCTACAAGCAATCGGGCAACGGGCGAGAAGGCGGAATGTTCGGACTGGAGGATTTTATGGAAGTGAAGACACTCCACCGTCCCGATGCTGCCTGATCGAAGTGTATCGGCGGAAACCGGAAGAGGTGTCGCCGACACCAGAGAACGGCAATGGTTCAAGTCTTTCCCGAGACGCTTGTCCTTCAGCAATGCCACAAGAAAACGCCATGCCGGCGCTCGTTGTTGCCAAAGCTCGAAAGCCCAAGGCTGCAAGTATTTTGGCCGTTCCACGTCCCACGGATTGGGAATGATGAATACGCCCGGTTCTTCGTGCAGCAATCGAGGTTCTGTTCGTTTGTCTTTCATGATGCCTGTATCCCCTCGACAGCCAAGCTTGCCGTAGGCTGCCATAGTCACCAGAACAAATAGAGGACCAAATGGCAGAGTCGCTTCGCGCGCCTGGATTGCCAATCTGGGAGGTATATTGCTTCTCCACGTTCAGGATCACGTCTTTGGCATGTAACAATCGGCAGGGAGTTGTCGCGTTATCGAGCTGTGACGAACGATCGCGCGGCTGTCTGAGATCAGGCGACAGCGTCCGTCACTGGCCGCCGAAGTACTTAGGCAAACCGGAATGCGACGTTTGCATCAAGGGCCGCCGCAAGGAAAGATAGTTGGGCTTCTTCCTGGGTCACTGTGCCGGTGGCTGTCCCAGCACAGGCCTCCATCGCGAGGACGAAGGCGGCGCTACTCGCGGTCGGCCAATTCGTAAAAAGCAGATCAAGCGCTTCCTCTGCACATCCAATGACGTGGAAGGCTTGGTGGCGCTCGACGACTAAGGCGAGCCAGTCCGGGGTCGACACACGGTCTCCGATTCCGCTTACGAGCAATGGACAATTGGTGGACCGCACTTTGGCCAGCGCTCGACATGAGGGGAGAAATCCTCACCTGGCGATCCATTTTGTAAACCCCGGACGCGACACGTTGTTCCACGCTATTAGCCTGCCGTACCGGAAGGCGAAGTAGTTGTGTAATTCCCCGTAGTTTCTACCGGAGAGGCCGTCCTTGAATGCGGCGCGCGTCAGCTCGAAGCTTGGCGGAGATACTGCCGAAATCACCTTGCCAAAATGCCTTTCCAGTTCCCTGGATAGGTCGTCGGCAGAGGTCGTCCCGTGCCGGAAACGTTCGATAAGCAGTTTCGCCGCGACGTTATAGCCTTCCGGATTGGCAAGACTACTGGCTGAACAGTAGCCTGCCCGCGTCGATGGGATAAGGCATTGGGGCGCCGTCAGCTTGTCGATTTCCAAAGACCGATCGACAGCTCGAGCTTGCCTTGCGACTTCAAGCAGATCGCGTGGGCCGTCATATGCGAGGACGGTCCTGACTACGCCAGCGCCAGTCGACACCTGGTCACAATCATAGAGAGCCACTTCAGCCAAGCCCTCGTTGAACATGCTGTCTGCATGCCCGACTACGCCGGCTTACCATCCCAATTTCGGTTTCGTGCGGGCGCTCGGCGCTGGCCACTGGCCACCGGCCCGCGAGCGGCGACCGATGGGTATAAAATTGGTGGGCATTCCCGCGATTTGTCTGATGCCAGAGGCAATGTTTCAAAGAACGCGTACATCCCCTCTTCTCTTCAGGCATGGGCTTGCGCGCGCGCCATGAGCATCGCAGATTGCGCGACAGCCATTGCAGACACAGGACAGAACGATGAGTGGAACTTTCTTTCAACCGGTTGATGCTGCTGAAGTTCCACGCTTCGCCGGGCATTCTACCTTCATGCGCCTACCTGCCGTGCAGACGGCTGCCGGGCTTGATGTTGCCCTTGTCGGTATTCCCTGGGACGGCGGCACAACGAACAGGGCGGGTGCCCGGCATGGGCCACGGGAGGTCCGCAATCAGTCGAGCCTCATGCGGCGGGTACACCATGTCTCAGGGATCGAACCTTTCAGTATCGCGAATGTCGCCGATGTCGGCGATCTCTCCGTCAACCCCATCGACCTTATGGACGGCCTCAAACGCATCGAAGAGGGGATGAATGAGATTGTCGCCGTCGGCGCCATTCCCCTGTCGGTGGGCGGTGACCATCTGACCACACTCCCCGTGCTGCGCGCGGTGGCGAAAAACCGGCCGGTTGGACTGGTCCATTTCGACGCGCACTCCGATACCAATGATCGCTATTTCGGAAACAACCCCTACACGCACGGGACGCCGTTTCGTCGAGCGATCGAGGAGGGACTGCTGGACCCGAAGCGGATGGTTCAGATCGGAATTCGCGGTTCGATCTACGATCCGGGCGAACATGACTGGGCGAAGCAGCAGGGCATCCGGATCATCTACATGGAAGAATTCGTCAGCCGCGGGGCTGACGACGTGATGCGCGAGGCGCGAGAAATCGCTGGTGAACTGCCAACCTACGTTACCTTTGATATCGATAGTATCGATCCATCCATGGCGCCGGGGACGGGAACGCCAGAGGCGGGCGGCTTCACGACCCGCGAGGCCCAGCAGATGATCAGGCTGCTTGCCGGGATACAGATCGTGGGTGCCGACGTCGTTGAAGTCTCCCCACCATTTGATCTGGCCGGCATGACGGCGCTTGCTGGCGCCACCATGATGTTCGAACTTCTATGCGTCATCGCCAAACAGGTCGCGGATAGGCGCACTGCCGGCGGCGCCTGATGGTCGGCAATTGGCTTGTCAGGGGTGGCTGACCGTCTCTTCGCACAGCCGTCGGTAGCCGCCGCGCCAGTAGAGCAGGGGTTTGACATCCTCGCGCGTTTCGATTGCGCAAACGCGGCCGATAAGGATCGCGTGCGAATGGTGATTGAGCACCGTTTCGAGCTCGCAGTCGAGAACCGTCAGCGCATCTTTCAGGGCAGGTGTTCCAGTCGAAAGGCTATACCATTGCGCGTCTTGATAGCGTTCGACGCCGCGCCGGCCGTCGAACCCTGCAAAGGATTGCGCAATATGCTGTTGGTCGGCGGTAAGTACATTGACGCAGAAGCGGCGATACCGTTCAACCACGGGCCAGGAGGACGATCCGCGATTGAGGCTGACGATCACCGATGGCTGATCTGCGGAAAGGGAAGAAACCGAGGTCGCGGTAAAGCCTGTCCGTTCTTCGCGTTCACCAACGGTGATCACGCTCACGGCACCGGCCAGGTGGCGCATCGACAGCTTGAACGCAGATTGATCGACGATAGGCTTGGTTGCCACCTTTTCCATCTGCTCTCTCCCTTGTTAGCTCGTGACCTGTGCCTTCGCAAAACGGTTGGCCGGCATTGAAAGGCCGAGGTTTTCTCGCAGCGTCTTGCCTTCATATTCTTGCCGGAAGAGCCCACGACGGCGTAATTCAGGCAGGACGAGCTTCACAAAATCATCAAGGCTCGAGGGCAGTGTCGGGAACATCAGAATGAAGCCATCCGCCGCACGGGTCTCGAACCACTCTTCCATGAAGTCGGCAATCTGTGCCGGCGTACCGGTGATGCCGTTGCCCGTATGCTTCTCCGCATAGTGACGTACCAGCTCGCCGACGGGGCGCCCGCTCTTGACGAAATCGGTAAGCTCTTCGAACAGCGCGCGCGACCCCTTGGGCTGCGTCGGCAGTCGATCCATCGGAAACGGTTTGTCCAATGGGACGCCGCGCAAATCGGCTTCCAGAAACTCCGAAAGCATCAAGCGACCGACGTCCGGATGCATCTTGTCGATGAGGTAGTTTACCTTGGCCTGCGCCTCGGCTTCCGTCTCGCCAACATTCAGTACAACACCGGGCATGATCTTGAGGTCGTCGGGATTGCGACCGTAGGCGGGCATACGTCCTTTGACGTTTTCATAGAATGCGCGGTTTCGATCGATGTTCGAGGCGAGGCTGAAAACGATCTCGGCCGTGCGCGCTGCCATATCCATGCCGGGTTCGGAGCCGCCGGCCTGCGCGATGACGGGCCGACCTTGCGGTGAGCGGGCAATGTTAAGCGGCCCGCGCACCTGGAAGTGCTTGCCCTTGTGATCGAGCGTGTGGTGCTTGGTCTTGTCATAATAGACACCGCTCTCGCGATCGAGGAGTAACGCACCCTCTTCGAAGCTGTCCCACAGGCCAAAAACGACGTCCACGAACTCGTTGCCGCGTTCGTAGCGCAGGGCGTGGGGATCCAACCCCTCGCGATTGAAATTGTAGCCGGTCTCGTCGTGGTCTGAGGTCACGACATTCCAGCAGGCGCGGCCGCCGCTCAAATGGTCGATAGAAGCAAAGAGGCGCGCGACATTGTAGGGCTCGTAGTAGCTGGTTGAAACAGTGGCCACGAGCCCGAGATCTTTCGTTGTCACTGACAGGGCTGATAGCAACGACAGGGGCTCGAAGCGATTCATCTTGGTCGGGATGCGGGCGAGCGCGTCCGGATCGCCAACGGCGGCGGCCGGTGAATCGGCCATGAACATGAAATCGAACTTTGCCGCCTCCGACCGTTTGGCAACATCGAGAAGGTGACTGAAATCGTTAGCGCCGTGAACGTCGCTTGCCGGATGCAGCCAGGATGCCGGATGAAAGCCGAACGTATAGACGAAGGTGCCCAGTTTCATCTTATCGGTACGCGCCATGACATTCTCCCGCAGGCTTTGATCTGTGATCGCCTAAGGTAGCGTCACGCGACTTTTTTCATCAATATCGCAGCGCTGGCTTCCGATTTAGTTTTTCTAAAGAGTGAGAGGCGCTGAGATCTGCGCCTGTCGTCGAGAGATGGCAATGACCCAGTCGCGAAACTCCGAGCCGTAGGGTTTTTGCAGCGCGGAGCGGTCCCAGGCAAGGAAATAGCTCTCGCGCAGCGGCATTCTGATATCGACTGGAATGACCAATGTCTGCGCTTCCAGTTCGTCTGCGATCATCGACATCTGCGCAAGCACGATGCCTCGCTTGTTGACGGCGGCGTCGATAGCGCTACTCGATAGGGCAAACGACAATCCCGAGGGTGGGCCTTTGACATCTGCCCCGATTTTCGCGGCAAATTCCGCCCAACTCGGGTAGGGCGTGAAATGTCGCTCCCATTCGACATGCAGCAGCGGATAGGACAGCAGATCGGTGGCGGCCGGTCTCCTGCCTTCAATTAGGGCCGGCGAGCAGGCCGGAACGACCCAATCGCGAAACAGTTCTGCGTAGTGGTCATGCTGCAAGACGTCGGACCCGTAACTGACGCGGAAATCGACTTCATCAAACCCCATTCGGGGCTCCTTGTCGCGACCGGTCACCCGCACATGTGCATCGGGATGGAGCGCTTGCCAGTCGAAAATGCGCCTGCCGATCCACTTGTTGACAACGGATGACAGGGCGCTGAGAACGAGCGCATTTTCGTTGCGTGCACGCTCCAGGACCTGCTGGGCGAGCGCAAATTGCTCAAAGCCCTTCGATATCTCGCGGTGGTAAAGTCGACCCCATTGCGTCAGCTCGACAGTCCGGCCGCTCCGTTCCACAAGGGTGATGCCCAGAAAGCTTTCAACCTTGCGTAACTGCTGGCTGATAGCGCCCGGAGATACGTCCAGCTCCGCTGCCGCGGCCATCACGCTGCCGCAGCGGCCGACAGCTTCGAATGCTTGCAGCCCTTTGAGGGGTATTCCCCGGAATATCTGTTCGTCGCTCAACGCGTTCCTCACTATGGCTGTCGACGCAACGCACGCTTTTCGGCCGGATGAAAAATGCCTGCAAATTGGAAGCGATCGCCAGGATGCGTGATCTCGACATAGGTTACCAAGCGATCATTCTGCCAAGTCTGACGCGTGAGGCTGAGGCAGGGCTCGCCTCGATCGATCTCGAGAACGCGCGCCGTCGCGGCATCGGCCGAGACTGCCCGTATCACATGCTTGGCCTTCGACCACGCCACTTGCGACAGGAGCCATTTGGCAGGAGGCGCGGCCGCAAAGCTCTCGTTTCTGGCAAGCGGCACTGTATCCAGCAAAATGATGCGCCGCTCTATTGCCGTGGGCCTACCATCGACGATATGCAGACACTGGATCCGAAGGATTTCGGCTCCCGAGGTGCTGTCCAACCGGGCAGCCTCGACGGGGTCTAGGGTCTCGATCCTTCGCGTCAAAATCTGATAGCGATGCTCATAGCCCGCCAAGGTCGCCTCGGTGCCGATATCCTGGATGTCCATGACGGTGCGGTCGATCTGCGGCGAGGCGACGAATGACCCGGTTTTCCGCTTCCGTACGACAAGCCCACGGTCGACAAGCGCGGTCAGGGCCTTGCTCACGGTCATACGCGAACAGCCGTAGTCATTGACGAGGTCATGCTCTCTTGGAACGCGATCACCCGGGCGCCAGTCTCCGCTGAGGATCTTTGCCTCGATATCCGTGAATATCCTGAGATAAATTGGCTCCAAGACGCGGCCTCATCACCTTCGCAGCAAAACAATGCAAACGCGAAACTCGCGCCTCCAAGCGGCCGTTCGGCACAAAAATTGCGTTCGTCGACTTTGACGTTGACACCTTAGGCTAGCGTATATCTATTTGTATAGTCAAAAGCGGATCGCAGAGTCCGCACACGGGACTGAACTCGGGAACTCGAACGCATCCTGGCGGGTGCGGAAACTGGAGAGATGACAATCATGATCGCACGTTCACTGCTTAAGGGCCTCGTCGGCGCCGCATTTCTTGTGGGAGCGACCCTGTCGGCGCATGCTGCCGATACGCTTGCGGCCGTCAAGGCAGCCGGCACGCTCAAGGTCGGCACGGAAACCGCCTTTGCTCCCTTTGATTTTATCGATGCCGGCGAGCATGCTGGTTTGAACGTTGATCTTTTTGCGGAAATCGGCAAGGAACTCGGCGTCAAGATCGAATGGGTGGCGCTTCCTTGGGACGGCGTGTTCCCGGCACTTGAAGCTGGCAAGTTCGACGTGGTTGCCGGACCCGCGACCATCACCAAGAAGCGTTTGGAGCGCTATCGCTTCACGCCGCCGATTGCCGAAGCCACCATCGCGATCCTGAAGAAGGCGGGCGATGCGACCATCAGCAAGCCCGACGACATTGCCGGCAAGACGATCGGTGTCGGCAAGGCCACTTCGCAACTGGATCAGCTGAAGGAATTCTCGGCAACGCTGCCTTCCAAAGTAGATATCCGCGAATACCCGGCCTTCACCGAATCCTATGCGGATCTCGCGGCCGGCCGCATTGCCGGTGTTGCCAACTCACTGCCAAATATCGCCTTCGTTGCCAAGCAGCGCGAGGGAACGTTTGAAGTCGTCCTGCCGCCGTTCGGCAAGAAGTCCTACTTCGGTTTCATCGGCCTGAAGGATGCCGATCATGCTGCGCTGATGGACGCCATCGATGCAGCCCTGCTGAAGATCAAGGCTGACGGCCGCATGGCCGAGCTGCAGAAGAAGTGGTTCGGCGCGACCTTTGACACGCCCGACGCCGTCAAGGACCCTGCGTTCTAATAGCGGGCCGATCGTTGATTGCGCCCCGGCCTAGGGGCGCAATCAAAGACGCCATTGTGCCTCCATGACAGCCAGGCGGGCAAAAGCCGGACATGTCCATCAAGCTCTTTGAATTGCTTCTTTACGCGTCGATCTATACGGTGCTGATAAGCGTCGTTTCCATTTTGATCGGCTTTGCGATTGCAATCCTTCTGTCCGGCATGCTGTTGTCGAAGAAGGCGGTCTTCGTCATTCCCGCACAAATTTTTATCAGTTTCTTCCGCGGCGTGCCTCTGCTCGTGCAGTTGCTCCTGATCTACAACATGTTGCCCGCGATTGGCCTGAACGTGCCGAGCATCGTTGCTGCGATCATCGGCCTTTCGCTTTGCACGGCGGCTTATCAGGCGGAAAACATGCGCGGCGGATTTGCAAGCGTGCCGATCGGTCTCGTGGAGTCCGCCGAAATGGTGGGCTTGACGCCGGGTCAGATCTTCCGGCGTATCAAGGCGCCGATCGCACTGAGGCTGACCTTCCCAGCGCTGGTCAACGAGGCGATCCTCATCCTCAAGGCATCGTCGCTGGTTTCCGTCGTCGGCGTCATCGAATTGACGCGGATGGCACAGGATCTCGCAGGCAGCACCTTTTTGCCGCTGCAGCTATTTGCCGCTGCGGGTCTCATCTATCTCGTCATCAACTGGATCGTGGCGCTTGCCGGCGACCTGATCGAGCGCTCTCTTCCGGGAGTGCCGCGATGACCTTTGACATCAACGTCATCCTTGACCAACTGCCGGCGATCATAAGTGGCGCCGGCGTCACGATCTTGATCTGGGTCGCGGGGACGATCGCCGCTGCCATCCTGGGGTTTTTCGTCGCTGTCGGCCGCCGGTTCGGTGGCGTGCTGCTCGACAAGGCGCTTGGCTTTATCGTGGCAGTGCTGCGCGGTACGCCATTCCTCATCCAGATCTTTCTCGTCTACTACGGTGGTCCATTCGTCGGCCTTTCGCTCGATCCGTTGCCAGCCGGCTTGATCGGCATCTCGATCTACGGTGCGGCCTATTACAGTGAAATTTTCCGATCCGGCTTTATGGCCGTGCCCAAGGGCCACATCGAGGCGGGCGAGTGCGTGGGCCTGACGCAGGGGCAAATCATCCGACGCATCCTGCTGCCTGAAATGACGATGCTCGTGCTGCCTCCGTCGCTCAATATGGCGGTTCTCCTGATGAAGGAGACGGCTGTCCTTTCGATTATCACCGTTCCCGAGCTGACCGCGACGCTGAGCGCCATCGGCGCCCAGCAATATGCCTTCGTCGAAGCCCTCTCAGTGCTCGCACTCTTCTACTGGGTACTTGTAGAGATCACCGGTCGGCTTGGCCGCCTCGTAGAAACGAAACTCAACAGATTCAGGTTTTTCAACGCATGAGCCTCCCTGCAATCGCAGTTAAAAACCTCGTCAAGAAGTTTGGAGATACCACCGTTCTCCAGAACATCGATCTCGAGATCCCGCAGGGACAGGTCTCCTGCCTGATCGGACCATCAGGCTCAGGCAAGAGCACGCTTCTTCGTTGCATGGCCTTTCTCGAGGAAGCGACCTCCGGAACGATCACGATCAACGGCGAGGTCCTCGGCTTCACCGAAAATGCACAGGGCATGCGGGAGCGTATTGCGCCAGCCGCAAACCGTGCGATCCGTGCGCAGATCGGCATGGTGTTTCAGCAGTTCAACCTCTGGCCGCACATGACCGCGCTCGGAAATGTCAGCGAGGCGCTGAAGACCGTTCACAAGATGAGTCGCAAGGATGCCGAAGAGCGGGCCATGGCTCAACTTGTGAAAGTTGGCCTCGAAAGCCGCGCAGGGCACTACCCATCGCAGCTTTCTGGTGGGCAACAACAGCGCGTCGCCATTGCCCGTGCTCTTGCCCTCAAGCCGAAGATCATGCTTTTCGACGAGCCGACGTCCTCCCTCGACCCGGAGCTGACCGGCGAAGTGCTGAATGTTATGCGCGATCTTGCCGCCGAAGGGATGACGATGGTCGTCGTCTCGCACGAAATCGGCTTTGCGGCCACCGTCGGGCAGCAGATCGCATTTCTCGACCATGGCAAGATCGTCTTCACCGGCCCTCCGCAAGAGGTATTCAGGAGGCCGAGAAACGCACGCCTCGAACAATTCCTCGACACCTACCTTGATCGCGGAGCGTCGATGTTGCTCTAGAAAGCAACGGCGGAGCGCGGGTCATCGAGTTCCACAAACAGGGCCGCGCTATCGCAAAGTCGCGTCCTCGGCTGGGTGCCATCTGGGACAAGGCTGGTCCGACCGGACCTAGCGACGGCATCGTGGAGGTCACCCAGGTGCTGCACGAGCGGGAGGTGAGGCTACCAGACTGTTATGCGGCTGGTGCATGGGTGACGTGAGCTCTTGATGCTGTTCTCCGGCCAGGGATGAGCCTATATCGATGGCATCGAAGCAAACGAAGCGCCAAGGACTGGCAGCTGTGCTTCGAAAGCCCAGGAAAGGGGATTATCATGAATGTAGCACGCTCTTTCAACAATTGGCGCAAGTACCGCCAGACGGTCTCCGAACTTGGCCGGATGAGCTCCAGAGAGCTTTTCGATCTCGGCATCGACCGCGCGGATATCCGCAGCGTTGCCCGGGCAGCGATTGGCCGTTAAGGCGAAGATAGCGCCAGATTTTTGATTGTTCGAGCGTCCGCCAGTCTTCTGGCGGGCGCTTTTTCTTTGGCATGAGGCCGGTTCGGAATGTCTGTCGAGCCGGCCGCTAGACGCATAGCGCATGGCAGACATGCAGAAATCTGCCTGTCATTTGGGCGGAAAAGGTGTAAAAGTCTATTCATCGAAGCGATGCACCTCCTCCCGCAGCGCTTTGTATGGCAAGCGTCCTTATCCTCCTCCCAGGGTCGCTTGCGGAACAGCAGCACTCCTCCTCCCAGCTGCTGTTCGGTTATTTCAGAACAAGCCTGCCGCACCTCCTCCCGCGGCAGGCTTTTTTGTTTGTGCTCCGATAGCCATGCCCCGGGATCGCTCACGCTGTGATTGGTCAATGCTCCGGTTGAAATTTCGAGCAAGCAGCACCGGCTGTCGGCGCTCGGATGAGCGCCACCATTCTATGCCGCAACCATCCTTCGGGAAAAGGGCAGGGATCGGATGCATCCCACGGCAGAAAGGATCACCGGCAGGCATACAAGATAGGAGGTACGCATGCCGGCGTGCTCTGCCACAAAGCCAAGGAGTGGAGGAGCAAGGAAAAACACGACGAACGACATTTGGCCGAGTGCTGCGACGTTGAGATAAGCGGCTCGATCCGCGCGTTGCGCCGCCGCCGAGACAGCGAGCGGATAGACCGCACTACACCCCCCACCCATGAGTGCGAACCCCGCAAGGGCAACATATTGGTGCGGAGCGAGCCAAACGGCGCAAAGTCCGGCCGCGGATATGAGAAGCAGAGTAAAGGCTACCGTTCGCGAGCCGAAGCGATCGACAAACGGGTCGGCGAACAACCGTGTTAGAGCCATGAAAAACGTGAACAGCGTGAGACCCAACCCTCCGACAAACGGTTCCGCGCTAAAGACGTCGCGCATATAGATCGCCGACCAATCAATCCCTGCACCTTCGACAAGAAACGCTGCGATGCCGATGATGCACAGCGGAAGCAGCCCAAGCGTCGGAAGCGCGATGTGCCCTGCACCAGCGTGTTCGAGCGTTGGACGGGCTGGGGCATTACGCATGCCCGCGATGACGATCGTTCCAATCAGGAGAACGAACGTGAATGTCAAAGCGAGATGAAGCTGCACCGAAAGCCCCGCCTGGCGGGCGATAGCGGAAACCAGGGCGGTCACGAAAAAACCAAGACTCCAAAATCCATGAGCCCTATTCATGACGCCGCGGCCAAGCTGCGCCTCGATGCGATCGATCTCGACATTAAGATTGATTTCCAGCGCTCCCGCCAAAAGCCCTTCCATGAGGAGAAGCCCAAAGACGAAAGGTGCCGCACTCATCCAAGGCACGAGAGCAAGCAGCGCAGAGGTTCCAAGAACGGTGAGGAACGCCGTCGTGCGCGCTCCAAGGCGTGCCACAACAGCGGATGAAAAGGTCAGTGATATGAGAGCGCCAATCGCAGCTCCAATCAGCGTTAATCCAAGCTCGGATTTGTCGATCTGCAAGGCGTCTTGAAGATCGGGTAGACGCGAGAGCATTGCTCCCATCGATACCGCAAAAAGGAAAAAGCAGACATAGATTCGCTGCTGCGGCTCAATCTTCATTCGTGGCTCCTGAGAATAGTAAAAGGTGGGCGAGCCATGTTTATCTGAGTGCGACAAATATCGGCAACGCGCTTCTCGCGAGAGGTCTGCCGCTTGCAAGGCCAAAGGAAGCCTCACCGAAGCGGGGCTAGGGATTGTTATAGGAAGAGTACGTCGATTTAACGCTCACCTATGTCGGTTGGTTCCCGAACGCGTCAGCAATCTCAGCCACCTCTTCACGGGCCTTAGACCAGAGGGGGATTTTGGATGTAATCCTCGCGTCGAACACCGAATAAGCCGCGGCAGCCGGCATCATCGATAGGTCTGAAGTGCATGTCGTCGATCCCGCGGCCGTACCCAATCCGAATTGGCTGCCCCCGGGCATTCCAAGCGCCGGCCAGCAGGCTTTCGGTGATAACCTCCTTCAACGGCATCGTTTCGTGGCAATTCCGAGTGCCGTTTCCAACCATAGATGGAACCTTGTGTTCATAGCGAGCAAAGCGGCAGGCTTCTATTCGCTCGCGTTCCAGCAAGCGTTCGATCTCGACACCAGGCTCCATCCGCCGCGGCAGCGTGATGCCGGCGCACCCAATGGCCGAACGGTGGAGCCCCGCATAATGAAAGTACAGCTATAGACCGCGTGTTCGCCCGAACGTGCGCAAAAAAAGATTGACCGATACAGCGACCTTGTCGATGTCGGGCACATCCTGTGAATAACGACCGGTGTAGAGTTTTACGATCAGGTTGTCACGCGCTTGCCCGTCGAGCTCGAAATGGAGATGCAGGTAATAGGACTGCTTGTCGCCGGTACGGCTTATGCTTCTGCGCCGCTGAGTGACCTGCCTTAGTTCTGCGTTGAACGGCTCAAAGCCATCAAGAGACAGTGTCACTGTTTTTGACCGCAAACGGGTTCCTGCCGGCACGTTGACCACAGCCTTGTCCAGCGCAAGACTGACGACGCGACCGGAAATGCCGTCCACATTTGCAGGCTCGTCAAGTTTAAAGGCGTGGAATAGTCGTCGAGGCTTCTCGAAGCAGATCAGGGATGCAATGGCGAGCACGACAATGTTGATCCCCGACCAGCAAGCAGCGACCGGCGAGAACTGCCCCGTGACGTGCGAGGTCTCCGGCACCACGTTGATGAGCAAGCCAAGAGCCGTGATCGCGATCAAACTGGCGATCCAGGCGAAACTGTATCCGTCGAATCCACCAACTTCGTTGCCGCTACCCTTCGGGGTGACCCTGAACGGCTTGCCGAACGGACGCACCACGCTCGAAACGACAGTTGGCAGCATACGAAACGTGGCGAAGGCGCCGACCGCGCTTGAGATCAGCGGCAAATACCGCGTCGGTGTTATCCAGAGCATCAAGAGAAAATAGGCGGCCAGCAGCGGCACCTGGTGGGACACATAGTCAGCCGCACTGGTGAAGTAGAGCGGCAGCACGCCGAACCATAGATAGATTATCGGAACGACCAATATGGTGAATCGGACCAAATATTGTACCAGCCACGAAATGGGCAGGAACATGACCCGTTGAAAGAGCGACAGACCTGGTCCGCGCAAGGGTCCGTTGTGCAGATAGAGCGTCTGAATGCCGCCCTGGCACCACCGCTCACGCTGCACGAAATAGCCGGTCAGATTCTCCGCCGCCAACCCCATCGACAACCGCTCGTTCAAATAGCGTGTCTTGTAACCCCTATTAAGCATGGCAAGGGTGGTCAACAGGTCTTCGGTGATGGACTCGGTGGGAAAGCCGCCGATCACGTCGATTGCCTTGCGTCGCGCGATCGAACACGATCCGCAACAGAAGCTTACGTCCCAGACATCTCTGCTTGGCGCGATTTCGTCAAAGAATAGTCGCTGCTCATCCGGCCAGATGTTTTCCAGGCCGAGGTTTGACTGGACTGGATCGGTATTGAAGAAATGCTGCGGTGTTTGGACGATCCCAATGCTTTCATCGGAAAAGAAAGGTAGCGTCCGGCGCAAAAAATGCCGGTAGGGCACGAAGTCCGCATCAAAGATTGCAACAAAGTCGCCCGAGCTCACCTTCAGACCGTTGTTCATATTGCCGGCCTTGGCATGGGTGTTGTCGGGTCTCGTGACGTGGATTGCTCCCCTTGCTTCGCAATAGACCTTGAGCCAGTCCCGACGCTGATCATCGAGGACAAAAACCTTTACCTTGTGGGTCGGATAGTCGAGCGATAGTGCTCCGATAATAGTCCTTTCCAGGACATCGAGGGGTTCGTTGTAGGTGGGGATAAATATATCGACCGTTGGGAGCTCGTCTTCGTCTCGGTCGAAGAAAGGCTGCGCGAGCCTGTCTACTTCGGCGCTGCGATCGACGCTTCGGCTCATCAAAATCAGAAACAGCACGACCTCGAAAACGGCCAGAATTTCGACGACGAACAGGAACCAGACCCAGTAAAAACCTGGACCATCATTCGGAAAGGGAAGGACGGTTTCGACCAATCGCCACACCATGTAGCGCAGTGCAACCGCGGCCACGAAAGCACACGTAATTGTCCGAGCCCAGGTGTGGGAGCGCGACCAATTGAAAGGTCCAAGAAAAAAGAAGGCAAGGACGAGAAAGGTCGGCGCCAGCGCTACGAGATGCTGAACCACAGGCTCTCGATCCATTTTTTAAAACCGACATTGTGCTTAGACAGGCGCACCTGCACCGAGCGTCCAACCTGACAGAAATTCGCAAAATCGGTATTGAGGGTGGAGGTACCAAGACTAAGCCGGATACGAGCGCTACGTGCCGTCGTCACAGGCTGATTGGCCGCAAAGGCGTCTTTCTCGATAATCGCAGAACTGCCTCTGACTGACAGGACCACTGCCTTGAAGACATCGCCGCGCCCGAAAAGTCGCACCTCGGCAGCCCGACCAACGTAAATTTCGTCATAGTCGACCTCGGGTACGAGAATATCCACGAATAACTCGCGGCAATCGAGGACGCGCATTAGCTCATTATTCAAAAGGACGTTCGAGCCATTCACGATGTTGCTACTCCATGCGACCCCATCGAACGGAGCGGAGACGGTTGCCGCAGCCAGGCTGTCAACGCGGTTGCTTTCTTCGGCGATCTGCTTTTCGACCTCGCTTGCGCGTGTTTCGTTTTCCGCTATGCGCGTGCTGAGATCATTAATTCGAACGAGCACTTCGTCCTCACGCTGCCGGGAATAAGGGACATCGTTTTGTCCGTCGCCGATAAAGATGCCCTGCCGGACGGCATCGAGCTTCTGTTCCAGCTGCTCAACAGTCAGGTTGCTGATTTCGACTTCCCCGCCTGTGGCAGCTCCGGCTGCCCGGGCCGATTCGACGAGCTTTTTCGTCAAAATACCCTTCGACTCGAGCGTCAGTCGTCGGTCGAGATCGACTTGTGCAACAAGATCCTGCGCTTGGGAAACCTCGACCCGCTTGCGTAAGATTTCAACTTCGCGTTCAAGATTGGCGACCGTCGTCCTCTTATAGACTTCTAATCGCGTAGACAGTTGCCGGCGAAGCGCAATCAGCTCGTCGCGCTCCCGTCTGAGCGCTGCAGCGCGGTCAAGAGCCGCATTGTGCTCGGCCCGGAGCGAGGCGAGAGTGGCGCGGTTTACTCGGGCGTTAACAATCCTAAGAAGGGGCTGTCCTTCGACCACTGGGACGCCCACCTCGCTGGCGCTTCGGCAATCGCACCGTCGATTGGCGCATTTACAGTGGCAAAACGCGCGTTGACCGTCCCATCAAGACTGGTGACCCCCGTTAGGCCAGGTAAAAAAACAATCGCGGCAAGCACCAACAGAACGAGACCGGCCGTGATGCGGACTATGCGGTGGTTCCATAACATTTTGATATCCGACCTCGGCAGCGACGAAGGGACCAACCAATTTTGCCTCAACAGTACCGCTCCTAAGTTAGGACGGGTGAAATTTCCGACAAGGGATGGTAGTAAATTTGGTCTATGCTACCGGCTTCACGATGGTATAAGCAGCTAAAAAAGCTCAGGTTTTCGTCTGGCGGCATTCCACAACTGCGGTTGTCCTGAAACGGGGCCCGATGTTTTGCATGGGAAGTGATAGTCAGTCGCTAGCCTGCTTTCTGGTGCGATATCGGGAACTCGCCTGCCATTGTCAGGCAAACGCGCAGTGCCTTTTAGATCACGTCTCGCACCGCCTGCATGAGAGGGGGCCCATGACCAGAAAAATGTCATCCTGCCCGCCATAGAGCGCTCAAAAATGTTTGACCCACTCTTGGTGCGGCATCGGACTAAAGTCTGATCGCGCGCCAGGGTCACAGTTTGGCCCGATTCCACCAGAATTTTTTGTGCCTGCGTCGATACTTCAATCCGTCCCGTCCGGGACGGAACAATCAGCAGCAGAACCGGCTGCAACAATGCCATCGGGACGTGCTCTGCAAGGAGTGTGTCCCAATAGGCTGAGGGGATCCATGTCTCTTGCACGCGACCGGCAACTGGACGGACTAAGGACTGTCGCCGTCTCGATGGTCCTCTACCACCATTTTTTCGCGGTCGATGGATCGGTTCTGGGTCATCTCGGCGTACGGTTGTTCTTTGTCCTTAGCGGCTTCCTGATCACGCGGCTCCTGCTGGATGCGCGTTTTTCCGTCGGCTATCAGTCGGGCGCTGCGCTGAAAGCATTCTACATCCGCCGCGCGCTACGCATATTTCCGCCTTACTTCGCGATGTTGGGCTTCATCTGGTTTGTCAACCTTGAAGGCGCTCGGGGCAGCATCAAGTGGCATGCGCTATATCTATCGAACGTCTGGTATGCCCTTCGCAACGAGTGGACGCCCTGGGTCTTGTGTCACACTTGGAGCTTGAGCATCGAGGAACAGTTCTATATCGCCTGGCCGTTGGTCATCCTGCTGGCTCCACGCCGGTTGATTGCACCGATTTGCGTTTCTGTCATAGCCTTCTCGCTGACTTACCGCTTCTATTGGCCATTTACAGGGACGCCGTCTCTCGCGCGTGACCTTATTCCTCCGGCGTCGGTGGATGCGCTCGTGGCCGGCGCCCTTCTCGCCGTCCATCGAAGAAGAACTGAGTCTTGGCCGGCATGGATCGGGCTGAGCGTTGTCCCTTTGACGGCTGCCGCCACTGTCGTCCTGTGGTTGAAGTCAGTGCCCATGGCACCCATCGTGGAATGGTTGACGTGGATCGGTGCGGAGGTTTTTCCCCTCATACCACTCGTCGTGCTGGTCGGATGCTGTTCCTCTGGCGTGCGCGGAGCATTTGGCCGCTTCTTGGAGCGCCCGTCGATGACCGCCGTCGGACGTATGAGTTACGGCGTTTACCTTTTTCATCCCGTTGTGCTGTCGCTGGTCGTCAAGGCTCAGCCCTTGATCCCGGTCAACGTCTCAGAGCAGGGCCCCGGCCGCTTTGTGGTCGCAACCACAGCGACATTGATGCTGGCTTCAATTTCCTGGCTGGCATTCGAGAAACCGCTCAACCAGCTCAAACGCTACTTCCCCTATATCGGCTCCGCAAGGACCTACGTGTCACCGTCGATGCGGCCGAGCAAGGCCGACGAGCGGGAGCGTGATGCTTCAGCCTATCGCCCAAGCTATGCCAACCGCGATGAACGTGGGAGCTGAAGGATGTCTATGCCGCTGATCTCCGTAGTGCTGCCGGTCTATAATGGCGAACCCCACGTTGCCGCCGCACTCGAAAGCATTCTACGCCAGGATTACACGCGCTTTGAAATCATCGCGCTTGACGACGGGTCGACCGATGGCTCGCTGGAGATCCTCCAACGGTATCGAAATGCCGATGATCGTATCCGTATCGTCTCGCGGGAAAATCGCGGACTGATTGCGACTTTGAACGAGGGCATCGCCTTAGCGAAAGGCGATCTTATCGCCAGAATGGACGCGGACGATATTTCCTACCCATCCCGTTTCTCGCGCCAGGTCGGCCTCTTTGCCCAGCAGCCTGAGCTCGCAATCAGTGGCACCGGCATCGACCAGCTTCTCGGCAATCGGGTGGTCCGCGGTCGGCCAAATCCGATCTATCAGACTGGCGATTGGCACATATTGTCGATGTTCTTCACCATCTTCCTGCACTCGACGGTGATGTATAACCGCAACGTCATTCCCGAAGACATGCTGGTGTATGACGCAGGCTATGTGCATGCCGAGGATTTCGATCTCTTCGGACGCATTGCGCGACAATTTCCAGCCGCAATGATCGATGAGAGCCTGGTCGCCTATCGTATTCACAGCGACAGCGTTTCAAGCAGGCACAAGCGGCAAATGCGCCAAACCCACCTGAAGATCGTCGCCGAGAACCTCCAACGGCAGTCCCTTTGCGACGATTCCGGCGCCCTTCATGACATTGGGGTGGCAGTCACCCCTGAGACGGTGCGCCGCGCAGCCAATTGCATTCTCACGATCGAACGAAAAATCGCCGAGCAAGCAGGCCCGGCATCCTTGAGCTATGCGCACGGAACCTTGTGTTTTTTCTATTTCCTGTATCAACTCGTCATTGACGAGCAACGACCGGAGCTCACACATGAATTTCTCACGCTAACGGGAAAGTGGCAGCTCATCCGGCGTCGGGAGCGATACGGCCTTCGTTCCGCCACTTATGCACCGTGGCTGTGCCGTTTTTCAGACGGCGCGACCCGGCGCATGGATCTCATGGCGCGGTACTATCAGTCGGTGCCAGCCAGAACCGTTGAGCCGCTTCAGGGGCTCGCATGATGGCTGGCGAATACCGCGAATTCGCGCGCCTACGCGCCCATCACTCGGTGAGGTCACAGCCGCCATGCTAGAATTCGTGACGTTGAGTTTTCGGCTATTGCGTCAGGCGCTCGGCCGGCAGACCGGCCTGCTTGCGGTTGTCGTCATTTTGGGACTGAGCACGGCCGTCCTCGAAGGCACCGGCATTGGTCTCATTATCCCGATGCTCGGCATCATCGCGGGCGAAAGGGAACCATCGGGAATGGCCGGGCTCTCAGCGGTCTTCCAGCAAGTGGGCGCCGGGTTGGATGACAGGGCAAGGCTGATTGCGATTGCCGCCGCGATCCTCGGATTGATCGCCTTGAAGAATGTGCTGGCGTTCGCAAACGCCGTGCTCACCAATATGATCTACGGCAGAGCCGGCCATGCCATGCGAAGCTCTCTTGCCAGCCAGCTTTTAACGATCGGATTCCCATTCTTCCTTCAGGAAAGCCCTGGGCGGCTGCTCAATATCATCTCCAACGAATCCTGGCGGGCTTCAGATGCAATACAGACCACCCTTGCGACGATCGTAAACGCATCGGCCGTCGTCATTCTGCTCGCTTTTCTCTTGCTTCTTTCATGGCCCATGACACTTGGCGTTGCTCTCGGGCTCGTGCTGATCCAGGCTCTTCACGCGCTGCTCTCCGCCAGCCTCAAAGGCCCGAGCCGCAACGTCACGTCGTTCAACAGTGAACTCGCTGCCAAGATGCTCCATCTGGTGCACGCCGGGCGCCTCATCCGCGCCTTCGGGCAAGAACAGCGCGAGAAGGCAATCTTCGATTCCTCTTCAGATGCCGTTAGAAAGGCGGGCTTCGTTCTGCAGTCCCGCCAGGCAGTATTGCCACCACTGACAGAGGTGTTGCATTCAGCTCTCTTCTTGACTGTTGTCATCAGTGCTTGGCTTTGGGGCGTAAGTTTTCCGATTGTCGTGGCTTTCGTAGTCTTGCTGTATCGGCTCCAACCACATGTGCGTGCACTTCAAATGGCTTGGAGCGCGGTGCAAGGCTGGAGCGGTTCTTTGGAAGAGGTCAGATGGCTCCTGGATTCCTCTGGCAAGCCAAAGCCGCCTGAGGGCGATGGTCCGGTACAGGGACTTCGCCAGCACATTAAATTCGAGGGCGTGACTTTCAAGTATCCGGGCTCCGGCTCGCGACCCGTCGTGCTGCGCGCCGCGACCTTCGACATTCACAAGGGTCGTTCGACGGCAATAATTGGGCGATCGGGAGCCGG
The DNA here is from genome assembly GCF_020166565.1 of Rhizobium sp. 3T7. Taxonomy (NCBI): domain Bacteria; kingdom Pseudomonadati; phylum Pseudomonadota; class Alphaproteobacteria; order Hyphomicrobiales; family Rhizobiaceae; genus Rhizobium; species Rhizobium sp. 3T7. The sequence continues at coordinate 37,802 of NZ_JAIQXS010000015.1, read as the reverse complement.
AAAAACGACTATCGTCAATCTTCTGTTGCGATTTGTTGAGCCCGATGAAGGGAACATTCTGGTCGACGACATCCCACTCAATCGTATCGATCCTGTTCAGTGGCGAAGGCAAATTGCGCTCGCCAGCCAGGACCTTGAGCTGATTGATGGTACTATTTTGGAAAACATTACCTATGGCCACAGCGCTTCGCTTGCCGAGGCCAAGAACGCAGCCAAACTTGCCGAGGCGCACGAGTTCATCGACAAGCTACCTGACGGATACGAGACCGTCGTTGGCTACAGGGGAGCCACCGTTTCGGCAGGTCAACGACAGCGCATCGCGCTTGCAAGGGCGCTGGTGCGCGATCCGGAAATCCTCATCTTGGACGAGGCCACGAATGCCATGGACGGACTGTCCGAGGCAGCGATTGTCGAAACCTTGAAATCAAGAGCCGGTCGCCGCACGACAATCGTTATCAGCCATCACCGCAGCACCATCTCGTTCTGCGACGAAGTCGTCATACTTCATGGTGGCCGCGTCAAGAACCAGACACCTTTTGCAGAGATCGCGACATTGAGCATGGACGAGCTCTATGAGCTTGATAGGCTTTCTTCTTAAGCCCTCAGAAGCCTAGCCGCATTGCGGGGCCGGCAATCCGTCTCGGAACTGACCTGTAACCTGCGCGCGGCAGGCAAGAATGTTGGCTTCGCCGCCGCGGCGACTTTACGAACTGCGGTAATACCTTAGTGTGCTGGCCGGGCTCGATTGTCCAGGCCACCATGAAGTCGCCTTCTGCCTCCCCACTTCGGTTACGGGGAGTTGATCGACGGTAGGAAGAACTCGACCTCTCTGCGGCGGCGTGCTTCCAAACCCTCTACGCGATCATGCCAGAACTGCTCGGCGGCAGGCGGATCCGCCTCCCATACCCGAACAGTCTGCTGGTTGTCGTCGATCTTGACGCGTCTCTTCCCGCCGAGCCGGAGATACTCCTCCGCAATCCGGCGGCCCTCCGTCATTTCCATCTCGAACCCTTTCAACTGGCCTTGCGACACATCTGTCGCTAACTCAAGGAACGATCATCGCGACCCATTGTTCCCGATCCCGGCGGCAACGGAGTCGCAAAGCCTTAAGAAGGCGTGGCCGCCTGCTCGTCATCAAATGCGGCGATGACGGTGCTCCACAAGGTGTCGACCTCCGCGTTTGCGTCGATCGATGCGACATGACTTTGGCTCGCTTCCAACACGGCCTCGGCCATGGTGTTTGTGTCGGCATAGGTGTCGACCAGACGTATCGTACTGCCGTCGACCAGCTTGCGGAAGAGGCTATGGTGGGAGAGCGCGTCGCGCCGCTGCGGCCCGTTGACGACGACGGGCTTTCCGGAAAAACTTGCCGCCAGCACACTTGCTCGACGCGCTGTCAGTCCCTCCGAGAAGAGATAGCAGAAGACGTCGACCTGCTTAAAAATACCGAAGAGTTCCTCGGCTCCGGCAACGTAGCCTGTCACGACAACCCGACCCGAAATGCCAAGCTTGTCTGAGAGCGCATAAAAATCGCGCTCCACATTGTCGGTGCCGCGGATGAATGATCCGACGAACACGACGCCGACATCGTGACCGAGTGCCAATAGGCGCGCGGCAATCTCAAGGACGGCCGTCGATTGCTTCTTGGGATAGATTGAGCCGAATTGTCCAAGGATGAGTCGCCCGGCCTTGCGCTGTTGTGCAAGTGACCGGGCGACAGAGCCGTCATGCAGCGCAGCCGGCAAAACAAGATTCGGCGGGATGGGAATGACCCCGCGCCGGCCGGTTGACAGGGCTGACAGTGGACTTCTGGAAAATTCGGCAGCGACTTCAGGCGCTGAAAACAAGATCCGGGTTGCGAGCATCACCACCGGGGCCAATACAAGGCGGCGCTTCCAATCGAGTGCGCCCCATTCGTGAAGGACCACGACAAGCTGCTTGCGATGCAGCCGGGTGGTGAGCGCTGCGACAACGGGTTGCGCCAGCTTCCTCTTCCAGGCGACAACGGGAAAGTTGAGGATGGCGGCCTCCACATCAGCAAGTGCCGATGTGAGTCGGCGAATATCGCCGTCCAACACATGCTGATGAGCCCGCTCACCGAGGCGCAATGCGGTCTGCCGCGCAAATTCCTCGACACCGCAGGTTTGGGCGGAGTCGGAGACGAGTGCGAGATAGCGACGTTTCGGCATATCAAACCTTCTGAACGGGCGGGCGGCCACACCGCGTTGATACCGCCTTTTCGTAAAGGTCGGCTTACAATTTCAGGTTCAATGTTTGGCGTGTCTTCAGCAGGAGCGCCTGCGACCATCACGTGTGCAGCAGGGATTAACTATAGCGTGAGGTTTTACAGCGACCGTCCGTCGAAACAGCTATTGATCGGGCTTGAACCGATGCTCGTTTCGAAGGTGCGTGAATGGCAAGGCATAGCAGTGCGTCAGCGCGTCTGAGTTATTCGATGAATGAATGGCCGACGAGCCGGCTTGGAAGCCTGCCGATCGTGCGAGCCGGCATGGAGGACTCTGCGGACGCCTTCATTCGGTTGGCGCTCGAGCGTAGGGGCGCCGGTGGCCGTCCTTTCTACTCCACCTCGGCGAACGGTCAGGTGATCGCGCTCTGCGAGCACGATGCCAACTTTCGCTCGATGACACGTCAGGCCGACCAGATCCATGCCGATGGCATGTCGGTCGTGCTCTTTTCCAGGCTTTCTTCCACCAAACCTTTGCCGGAACGCGTTGCCACAACCGATCTCGTGCATGCCGTCGCCGAGCGCGCGGCGCAGGCCGGCGTCAGCTTCTATTTCCTTGGCGCCAGCGAAGAGGTGAATGCCCGAGCGGTCGAGAATATGGCCAAGGCCTACCCTGGGCTTCGTTTTGCCGGGCGGCGTAACGGCTACTTCGACCGTGCCGAGGAAGATGCGGTCGTCGAGGCAATCAATGCGGCCGCTCCGGATATCCTCTGGATCGGATTCGGCGTGCCGCTGGAGCAGCAATTCGTCGTTCGTAACATCAACAGGCTGCACAATGTCGGTTTGATCAAGACCTCTGGCGGCCTGTTCGACTTCCTGGCCGGAAACAAGAGCCGCGCACCCCAATGGATGCAGCGAATGGGCCTTGAGTGGCTGTACCGCATGATCCTCGAACCGCGTCGACTGGCAAAGCGCTATCTGACAACCAATCCCGTTGCGATCTATGCGATGCTCCGGCATTCGCTGCGGGCTCTTTCTGCAGGTCGTTGATCGGGAACGACGATCCCATGGGCTCTTCAATTTCGCTGATTACACCGAGTTATCGTGGCGACCTGGAGAGCTGCCGTCTTCTCTGCGACTCGATCGATCGATACGTTAGCGGCTACGATATGCACTACATCGTGATCGGCGATGAGGACGCCGAAGCCTTCGCCTCCTTCGAAGGGGAAAGGCGCCACGTCGTCGTCTCGTCCACTCTACTTCCATCACTCTGGTCACTGCCAAAGTGGCGTGGACGGCGCTACTGGTGGGGACCGCACCTTCGCCTGCCCATCTATGGTTGGCACCTGCAGCAGATGCGCAAGATCGCCATGACGCTGGCGCAACCGAGCGAGCGGGTGATGTGCATCGATTCCGACAATTGCTTCTGCCGTCCGCTCGACCTGAGTGGGACCGCATCAACACCGAAGCTTGCGCACTATGTTGCACCGGGAGATATCAACCCATCCCGGCCAAGCCACGTTCGCTGGTGGCAAAATGCCCATCGGCTCCTTGGACTGAATGCGCCGGCGCTGCCGGGCGATGATTTCATCAGCCAGATGGTGCTGTGGGAGCGGCGGACGGTAGCGACCGTCGTCAAGCGCATCGAAGGTGAAAGCGGCCTTGCCTGGTGGCACGCGCTTGCCCGCATAAGGCATTTTTCAGAATACCTGATTTATGGCGTCGCGGTGACCAATGACTCTGAACTTGCCGCGCGGCACGAACGTGTCTCGCAAAGCCCGTGCCTGACCTACTGGGAGGGGCCGGCTCTCGACGCGGCTGGGTTGGGGGCATTCATGAATGGGTTGAAGCCCGGTCAGACGACGATTGCCATTCAGTCGCATACGCGCACGCCAATCGAGGTGATCCGCGAGGTTGCTCTTGGCTAACGCAATCTAGTTGCTGGCCCGGTAAGGGGTCGGCAGGAACCCGAGGCTCGCCAATGTGCGGCCGAGCGACACCAGCAGCGGATGGCTTGCCGGCAGCAGCCGCCGGGTTCGCAGGAACAACGCTATCGATCGCAGGCAACCGGCGCCCAGACTGAGAGCGTTCTTTGTGAGAACACGTGTCGCCGATGTGTTGTGGATCCGATCGATGACATAGTTGATGCTCCCGGTACGCAGCGAGCGCGTCATCAGGAAGCGGGCTGATACGCGCTCCTCGGGTACGAATTCGCGGATGACTGCCTCTGCGCACCACCAGGTCTTGAAGCCGGCTTTGCGGCATCTGGTGAAGAATTCCATGTCGCCGCCGCCGAGAAAATTGAAGCGGACATCGAAGAGCGGCGAGGCAAGACCGGCAAATACCCGCCGGCGGATCAGGCAGTTGCCGGAGCCGTGGATCTGATCGATTGCCCGTGTCGAGCCCTCTATCGAGCCGAAGAGTAGATGCTGTGTGACAGCGTCGGACACCGGCACTTCGAACTCCCGGACCACAGGTCCTCCGACGATGTCGGCGCTCTCCCGTTTGGCCGTACCGACGATCGCTGCAAGCCAGCCGGGCAGGGCCATTTCGTCGTCATCAATCATGAGGAGAAACTCGGCCTGCGGAAACGCCGCCATTGCCTCGGCAAATGCACGGTTGATGGCGTAGCAATTGCCTTGTCGCTCTTCCGTGAGAACCAGGAATGGCCGATCTGCCTTGGCGAGAAAGTCGCGGGCATAGCACGCGCCGGTCGGGTTGGCTGCGTCGTTATCGACAACGACGATAGCAAAGGGGAAATCGGTGGCCTGATTGACCAAGGATGTCAGCGTGCGTGCAAGCCATGCCGGCCGACGGAACGTCGGGATGCAGACGACGACCTCAATAGATCCTTTGCTTTCTTGCATCGTCCAAACCTCAATCGGCACAGAAGGTTGTTGCCGTTACCCGTGCAGGGCAACTTCGCCGACGATCGGCGATGAAGCTGTAACTGGCTGGCGAGAATTCTACAATTGACGGCTGAGCATGAGGTTAACGTGCCTTTCCCTTGCGTCGATCAGGGGCATGGGACCGAGGCTCGCCTTCAGCATCAGGGAGGGCACTGTTGCAGGTCAATGGTTGTCGCTTATTGCGGCAGATATGCCTCGCCGCCTTGGGCGATAATTTGTTGTTCGCAGAGAGACTTGTGCCAATGCGAATAGAGCGCAAAGCGTTCTCTTGAAAGCTGCACATCCTTTAGCAGATTGCGATAGATGGCGCTGAATGCCTTATGCTCGCATCCAGTACGAAGGCGGCGCAAGAACCTCGTGTGGGTGCAGCCAACGTTGATAGCCGAGATCAAGTATCGCACCTCGACGCACGATGGGAAGCTGCGTCACGCGTCATTTAAGGGCCTGCGAGAGGTGCAGGATAATGCGGCCGTGTATGAGGTCTAGGAAAACGCGCCTTAAGGGGCTTTAAACCCCGAACGCATCGCGTATGGTTCTAGTTCCAAAAAATGCCCCGCGACCGCGGGGCCAGGTGATCGTCATTGAGGGGCTAACACTCAACAACGCCTTCAGAACGCCGAACACCAATTTTTGTTCCCCGCAAAAATCACCGCTAATTTCGCTCTGTTTTCCGACTGAGGCTCGCGCTATAATTAACGTGTTGCCGGCTATGGAGGCTGGCTTCCGGTTCGGAGGCCTCTGGACCTCACCCCCGCCGTGGAAACACGGACGATTTTGTCTTCCAGAGCGGCGATCGCCGACGGCCGCTGTCTTCCGTCCGCCTTCGGTATGTACGTCCGTCGGGACGGTTGCGGGTGGTACGCTCCCCTGTGGACCCGTCTGTGCAGGTCCTCCAGCCGAGGCTCAAGGTCTGCCTCGTAGTCCTGCCACGTTGCCCCGTCCACTCCGGGGGCGGCCTTACGCTTGAGCGCGTAGCACGCTGTCCGGAGTGAATCGACGTTGATGTGGTGGAAGAGCGCGGTGAACTGTTCCTTCTTCCTCAGCCTTGCGGCTTTTCGTACGCGGTCCAGCGACTGGGTCATGCGAGTCCGGCTCTGTGTCCGGTGCGTGTGTTGCTGTTTCGCGTTTCCCTTGGTCCCCGGCCTTGGCTCCACCGACTCCGCCACCGGTTGCCCAGCTTTGTTCATCGGTTTCTCAGCTACTACACCAGAGTCAGACTTCTCCGTGTCGTTCATCAGCGGCTACGACTCCTCACCTTCCCGCTGCGGACCACGCCCTCAATAGAAAAGGTCGCGGCCGACCCGGAGATCTCCCGGTTCCCGCGCAAAGAGCTTCCATGCATGCCAGGGTCTACGACCGCGCCGGATTGGTCGGGCGCTCGCAATAGCGCACCTTCCCATGTGGCCTTCCGCCATGACAACGGCGTCGGCATCCGAGATGAGGCGATTTCGCGGCTCAATGGCTGGCCTGCATGCTCCCCTACCGACGCTTCGCCGACGCCCTCACGAGCGTCTGCGCACGGCTCGGGGCCGATGTGGGTTGCTACTCCTTCATCGTGACGGACTTGCACCATCTACTCCTTGCCGGTCTCCCGGCGCACTGTCATTTCGCCCCTTACCGGAACCGACCCCAGGGAGGCCGGCGCGCTAACCACGAGGCCGGCATTGGCTTGCAATCTCAGGCCAAAGACGGCGATCAGCATCGTGAACCAGATCGGTCCACTGTTGCCGAAAAACGGACTTTCGAGGCAGGCGAGAAACAGCGAGAAGAGCCAGATCCGCAGAAACAGACGCGTCAATGCAATGTCGTTGCTGCCGGCGAGTGCTCGGCGGGCATAGCCGATGGGCAGGATCACCAGCCAGACGACGACCATTGCCAGCGCCGGGATGCCGCCATTGATCAGCTGCTCGACATAGCCGTTATGGGAATTGGCGGCGGTCACTGCCCATGTGGTCATGGCCTGGCCGCTATTGAACAAGGCATCGGTCTGCCAGAACGACTGGAAGCCATAGCCGATGATCGGTCGCTCGGCGATCGCCGAGAGTGCAAGGCGCCAGATGGAGCTGCGGTCGGTGAAGGTCGGATCGATCCCGGCTGAGGCAAGCAGGCTGCTGAAACTCGGGGAAATTGCCGCAGTCAGCAATATCGCGTTCAAACCCGCGAGGCCGCCGATCAGCATCAGTATTGCGAGCCGGATCCAGCGCTCAAAAATCCAGGCAAGCAGCAGGATTGCCGGAAGCATCGCAGCCGAGGTCTTCCCGCCTGCATGAAGAACAAAGAAGCCGGCGGACAACGCAATCATGAGACCGAGGCGGGCGTGTCCCGCGCTTGCGATGTAAAAACCGAAGAAGACGGCATAGACCATTGCGGCAGCGGCAACGTTCTTGTGACCAAAATGACCGCGCCAGTCGCCTGCAAGCGACTGCTCCAGCGCATCTGTAGCTTGATGGATGGCAAGGTGCGGCATCGCGATGACGCCAAAATAGGAAAGGCCGAGTGTGAAAGTCAGGCCGAGGCACGTGAGCTTTGCAAACTGTTCACCATCTCTGGGAATGAGCAGCACCGCATTCGCGCACAGGCAGACGAGAACCGCAAAAACGATGCGCCGAAAGGCGGCGCTCGGATCACCGGCAAAGAGGCCGGTGAAGAGCAGCCAAACGAGCAGGCAGATCAGCAGGCCGTAGGGGCGGAGCAGCAAGTGACGCGCCGGGTTCTGCAGCACCGTCACAAGCACTAAGGCCGACATGGCGATGACGATCAACTGATTGAGGACGTTTGATGTACCGCCATAGGGCGTGGAAAGGCTGGCAGCGTTCGGATCTGGAAACGCGTTCAATCCGACCCAGAAGTAGCTGAAGACAGCCAGGAAGAGACAGCCTGCCAAGGTAGCGCTTTTTTCTACTTTGGCAGTCTTGGCTATGTCAGCCATTCGCTTTGCCCTGTGCGGCGCTCAGCCGACGATAGTCGCGCCAAAGCCCGGACAGGACTGCGATCGCAAGGCCGAGCCCGAGGCCGACAACGGCGCCGGCACCGGCGAGCATATAGCCACGTGGGGGGAAGCTGCGGGCCGCCGGGACGACTGCCGGCGAAACGATCCGCACATTGGTCGTGTCGATCTGCTGGCGTTCGGCGGCTTCTCCCGCCCTTGCCATGAAGGCTTCGTACACCGTCGCCTTGGCGCGTGCCTCGCGTTCCAGTTCGCGAAGGTGGATTTGCGCGGTGGTATCCTGGAAGACCGAGGATTTCATCTGGTTGGCTTCAGAGTTCAAGGCATCAAGCGCCGACCTTGCTTGATCGAACTCGGCTTTGGCCGCTTGCACGATGCGTGCCGTCTCGGCGTCGATCTGGCCTTCCAGCGCTTTGAGTTGGGGCTGCAGCGACAGGATCATTGGATGCCGCGGGCCGAGGACGGCGGATTGAGACGTCACGCGTTGTCGCAGCGACGAATATTGCGTGCGCAGCATGGTCATCGTTTCCGATTGCAGCGCGGAAGCATTCAGGCGGTTCTTCGGATTGGTCGAAACGAGCTCGTTATAACGTGACTGCGCCTGTATGACGCGCGCCTTGGCGTCGATCAACTGCGTGTTCGTCTGGTTTGACATGAGCGTGCTAACGAGCTCCCCCGAACTCGACTGCAGCCCCTGTTCGCGCTTGAATGCCTCAACGGCGGCCTCGGCCTTGGCAACCTCTGCCTTCAGATCCCCAAGGCGCGCAAACAGCGAGCTCGCCGCCCGCCCGGCTCCTTCCGATTCCGCCTTGGCGAGTTCTTCCTGGAAGCCGGTCGCGATGGCATTGGCGATGGTGACGGATTTGGCCGGGCTCTGCGTCCACACGGCGACGTTGACGATGAACGAGCGCTCGTCTCGGCGGGCGGTGACGCGCTTTGCAAGTGTGCGAAGCGCGTCACCGGCAGGATCCTTCGAGGTCGGCGAAACGAACTCGGAATCTGCGGTGAGCTTCAGGTCGTCGATCACGCGGCTTAGCACGTTACCCGACGTCAGGACCCGCAATTTGCTCTCGACATCAAGCAGCTGCGTATCTCTTTGCATGCTTTCGGAGAAGATGTCGTCAGCAACCACCCGCAGGTTTGACGGATCGACGAGAAGGTCGATTCCGGCGGTAAAGCGCGGCTTGACCACAAACACCACGGCATAGCCGGCGACCATGCCGAGGATGGTAAGGGCAACGATCCAGACAAGGCCCGAGCGTAACCAATCGAAGATGCGCGTCAGGTCGAACTGGAAGAGCTCCTCGAAGACAGAAGAGCTGTTTTTTGGAAGAGGCGGCTCGGCAATGTTGAGTACCGGCCGCGGCTGCGTGGCAACATCATCCTGCTGCTCCCGGCTCCTCGTCCAGCCACGCGTACTGATGACCGGAGTCTGATGTCGGGAGGCAGCTTCATACATGGCGGCGGGTTCTGATTGACACGGCGCGAAAGCGCAGACTTATGGTTAAGAGACCTGATTTTCCTTAAGTATCCATTAATAGCGATTTCAATTGTCGCGTGCGCGCGAAGCAAGTCTCGACTAAACAGGAGAGATTGAAGGTCTTGTCCGCGTGTGCGGTCGAATTCTGGTTCATTTATACGCAATCTAAGGATATCCATTCATGCGCAGGCGGGACTTTGTTCTCGGCGCATTGGGTGCCGGACTGGCATCCTCCGGCGCACTCGACCCCTTTGTCGGAAGCAACCCAACTGCCAAGGCAGCCTATGAAAAAGGGGGCATTCCTTACGGCGCGGCGGTGCGCACCGATCTCCTTGACACAGAATTCGACTACAAGGCGGCAATCGTCGACCATTGCCAGCTTGTGGTTGGCGAGGGTGGATTGAAATGGTTCGACTTGCGTCCGAGTAAGGACCAGTTCGTCTTCGATCAGCCTGACCGTCTGATCGACTTCGCCGATCAGAACGGTATGCAGATGCGTGGTCATACGCTTGCCTGGTACGGCGCCATGCCGGAATGGACACAGACCATCGGGAGCACAGCGGAAGCTGAGCGCGAACTCGTCCATCATATCACCACCGTCGTCGGACGCTACCGGGGGCGGATTCCGAGCTGGGATGTCGTCAACGAGGCAATCGCCGAACGTCCAAAGAGCGGTGCGACGATCCGTGACTCGATCTGGCAAAAGCTGCTCGGCAAGCGCTACATCGAGCTTGCCCTGCGCACTGCCGCTGACGTCGACCCCTCCGCTCAGCTCGTCATCAATGACTACAATATTGAGAATCCGACACAGCAATGCCGCGACCGGCGCCAGGCTTTGCTCGACCTCCTGCGCGATCTGAAGGATCGCAACGTGCCGCTCCACGCTGTTGGCATTCAGGGACATCTTCCCGGCGACATCGAAATCGACAAGGAGGGCCTGTCGAAATTCGTCGAGGAAGTGAAGGGAATGCAGCTCGAGGTGCTGGTGACCGAACTCGACGTGATCGACAACAAGCTGCCCGCCCAAGAATATGACCGGGACCAGATCGTCGCGGCGCGAGCGCGTGATTTCCTCAAAGCGATCTCTGACGTGGCGCGGCCGGGTGCAATTCTGACCTGGGGCATCACTGATCGCTATACCTGGGTGCCAATGTGGTTCAAGCGCGACGACGGCAAGCCCAACCGTCCGCTGCCGCTCGATGCCGAGTGCCGACCAAAGGCACTGATGAAGGTGATCGACGAATTCACGCGTGCTGCCGAATGATGTTTCGCCAGATCTCGACATACATGATCGCCAACGCCGTATCGGCCTTGTTCGGCTTCGTCTCGGTCGTGCTATTCACCCGCATGCTGAGCCCGCACGAATACGGCGTCTATGTCGTCGGCACCGGTGTTGCCGGCGTCATATCGACCCTACTGTTCGGATGGATAAAATTCTCGGTGCTGCGTTTCGATTCCGAAGGTGGATCGAAGGACGTCCGTACCACCGCGCTGTGCGCCTATGCGGGACTGATGCTGCTCAGCCCGCTCGTTATTCTCGCGACGTGGCTGATCGCCGAAGACTCGTCGACCTATGTCGTGCCTGCCGTGTTCGTTGCCTTCATGGTCGGGCTGTTCGAGTTCGTGCAGGAGGTATTCCGCTCACGCCAGCAGACCGGCACCTACATGTGGTCGGTCATCCTGCGTGCTGTGCTGACACTCATCTTCTCCGCAGGCCTCGTGATGGGGGTCGGCATGGGCGGGCAGGGCCTGCTCGTGAGCGTCGCCTGCTCCTATCTCGTGACCCTGTTGGTCTATGCGCCTGACGTGTGGCGCCGGCCGCGCCATCCGTTCGATACCGGATTGCTGAAGGAAATGCTGCGCTTTGGTCTGCCGATGACGGCCTCCTCCTTCATCTTCGTGCTGCACACGGTTCTCGACCGCATGATTATCGTAACCTATATCGGGGAGACCGCTGCGGGCGTTTATGGTGCGGCTGCAGATCTCGTCCGGCAGATTATCCTGTTTCCGGGTGTTGCGATCGGATCCGCGACAATTCCAGTGGCGATCCGTCTGCTGACGCAGGATGGCCAGAAGGCCACCAACCGGCATCTGATGGAAACGGCTGAGGTGCTGCTGAGCGTGCTCATGCCGATGGTCGTCGGTCTGGCATTGGTAGCGCCAGGTTTTGCAAGCCTGATCCTTGGCGCCGAGTTTCGCGACGCCGCTGCAACCCTGATCCCGATCCTGGTCTTTGCCTGGCTGTTTCGCTCCATCTCCTATCAGTTCGTGCATGTGAGCTTTCAGCTGGCGAAGAAGCCGAGCCTGATGGGCGCGCAGGGTATGATCATTCTGGTGATCAACAGCATCGGCATGTTTGTCCTCGTACCACGGTTCCAGCTGGTCGGAGCGGCCTGGGCGTTGCTGATTGCCGAAATTGGTGGCGTGATCGCGGGCTACTTCCTGTCTTACCGCGCCCATCGCCTGCCCCTCGAACTTCGCCCGATCGTCAAGGTCAGCCTTGCAACTGCCATAATGGCGGTGCCGACCTTCATCGTGGGTCGGGATCCGACCGGTAATGCTGTCTTCGACCTGACCATGCCGATCGTTACCGGTATCATCACCTACGCGGCGGCTGCTTTTGCGCTCAATCTGGCCGGCGTTCGCCTGGCGCTAACCCGGCGGCTGCGGCCAGCCTGATCGGGAGACACGTTTTTGTGATCAAGCACCGACCGAGAGCCAAGACAACACCACTATGGCTGCTGCCAATTCTTAACGCCTCAAGTATATCAGTAAGGAATACGTTCGACGGACACTTGATCAGAACGTTTGCAAGGGAAGTTGACGGTGAAACAGACTGCTATGAACTCGCAAGAAGGGAAGGAGCATTCCGCCTCGCAACCAACCGCCTTTGGGTTGCATATTGGTTTGTTCACGGCAGCCGACAGTGACGTACAAGAGAGCGATGTTGCGGTGCTTCTCCTCAACCCTTGGGGGATCGAGGAAATGTGCACGCGCCGTTTCTATCGCATCCTGGCCGAACGGTTCGCCAAAATCGGCGTTGCAAGCCTACGCTTCGATTATCCAGGGACAGTGAACTCACTCGACGACACCTCGGCCGAACGTGGATTGTCGGCATGGTCTGAGGTGATCGGGAAGGCTGCTGACGAGCTTAAGATGCTTTCGGGTGCTCGGAACGTGATTTTCGTCGGCCAGGGTATTGGCGCAAGTCTTGCCCTCATGCGGGCTCATTGCGAGCCATCGCTTGCAGCGATCGCCCTTCTTGCGCCGGTGCTGAAAGGGCGTGTCTATCTGCGGGAGCTTTCGTTGTTTTCGAGGCTCATCGACGATGGTCTCGGCATAAAGCCGGAGCTCCGTGATAGCGCACCTGGATCAATCGCTGGATTGCGCATGCCACGTGCTGTCGCAGAGGATATCAAGGCAATCGACCTCAACGGCCTCCAAATCGCCAACCAGCCACCTGTTTTCATCGCCGAGCGCCCGGGCTTAGAAGGCGACACGACGTTTCGCGACAGGCTGGAGGCCGCTGGCTGCCAGCTGCGCACGATACCATTTGCGGGATATGATGCGCTCGTGTCCAACCCCCTGAACCAGGACATTCCGGACGCACTCATCGATGAACTGATCGACTGGCTGCAGGCGCTACCGCAATATCGGGGCCGCAGCGCGTTGCCGGCGAAGAAACCCGAGGCGACTGCATCGGTCCGGGTGGATGCGATCCGAGAAACCTCTGTTCGCTTCGGTCCGGCCGATCGCCTGTATGGTATCTTGTGCGAGCCGACTGACAAATCCTCCGGCGTGACCGCGGTTATCGTGACGACTGCCTACGATCATACCGCTGGTTGGGCTCGCTCCTCTGTCGAGCTTGCACGCGCGCTCGCGAAGGTTGGCGTGGCGTCCTTGCGTTTCGATAGCGCCGGCGTCGGGGATAGCCCTCCGGTAGTGGCGCGTCGCAAGCAGGTCCTCTATGACGAGGCCCAAATTGCTGATGTCGGAATCGCTCGAGACTATATTGATGGCCTCGGTAGGAGCCAGCGCACTATTCTCATTGGACGCTGCAGCGGCGCGTACGTTGCCTTCAGAAGCACAGTTGACGATCCGCGCTGGGACGCCTGCTTGATCGTCAACCCGGTGGCTTTCCGCTGGCGTTTCAAAGGCTTGCCAAAGACCCTGAAAGCCTATCTCAGGAATGCCCTGGATCTTGAAACTGTTCGCCGCCTGTGGGCCGGCGACGTGGACCTTGGGGCGGTGACAAAGAATATCTCCATGCGTCTCGTCGACCGGATGGCTGGCAGCCTGTCTCCCGTCTTTGCGCCTGCCAAGCCGCTCACACAGCTCACAAGGCAGGTGCATCGCGATTTTCATGCGCTGGCCAGCCGTGGCACGCCGCTTTCGATCATCTATACGGAAGGTGACGAAGGGCAAGAGATGTTCCGGGTCAACTTTGGCGACGCGGGCGAGAAATTATCCGCCTATCCGAACGTGCAACTGCATCTGTTTTCTGCCGCAGACCACAATTTGACGCCGCTGCCGGCACGCGAAAAGATGATTGAGCTGGCAAAGCGGCAAGCTCTTTCGCTTGACGACGCCCGCGACGCTAAGCGCGCAGCAAGCGGCTGATCGGTTTGCATTCCTGCTCGGCCGTGTTCTGATATGTCAGGCTGCTCAATATGCACCGTTGCGCTGGTTTTTTTGCCAGCGGCCAATCGCCCTGTGATTGTGATTTGGTGAAAAATTGCAACCATTGCGGAATGGGAGATACTGCTAACTCGAGACAATACTTTGCGTGGCAGTGATTGCAGACGTGGGGCCTTAAGTATTATTGGATCGTGTCTTGATTTAAGTCTTACAGCTCACCAATTCATATACTTAAGCGTGAAGTTCACGCGACGCCTAGTAGCTTCATATTGGGAGGTCATCATGGCACTCACTCTGATGGAAGGAAGGAAAAGGCAGGATTGGGCTAACGTGGTTCTGGCGGTTTGCTTGTTCGTCTCGCCGTGGATCATGGGGTTCGCGGCTGAAGCAATGCCGAGCTGGAACGCCTGGATCGTTGCCGTTATGCTTGGTGCGCTGGCCACAGCAGCACTGTCGGTATTCTCCGAATGGGAGGAATGGGCAAATCTCGTGCTCGGCCTCTGGCTGATCGCGTCGCCCTGGCTGCTCGGTTTTGCGGCCAGTGCTAGTGCGATGTGGACGGTTGTCGTACTCGGTGTGCTTGTTGCCGCCGTGTCGCTGTGGGCGGTCTGGGACGTTCATCATCCGCACGCCCACGCTTAGACCAGACGTAATCCGGTCGCCGCGGCGGTGGGTTTTGTGAACTGACCGTACTCACCGCCCAAATGATGGTTCAGCCTTGATGCGCGATCAGCATTGATCGCGAAGGCGCGGCAATGTCGATGTGCCGCGAGCCAATTCGTGATCAGCGATCGGCTCCCTAAACTTCGAATATCAGCAGGAAATAAGCGACGAAGAGAACGAGGTGGACTGCGCCTTGCATCAGGTGCGTGCGACCGCTTGCAAAGGTAATGATGCTGAGAGCCAGTGTCAGAACGAGCATCACGGTGTCAGTGCGCTCCAGGCCGAGCACGACGGGATGCCCCGTGAGGTGGCTGATGACCAGCATCGCAGGTACTGTCAATCCGATCGTGGATAGAACCGATCCCAGGAAGATGTTGACCGACCGCTGCAGATGATTGGCGACCGAAGCTCGCACGGCGCTGATCGCCTCCGGTGTCGCGACAAGGACAGCCATGATGACGCCGCCGAGCGCTGCCGGAGCACGAAGTGTCTCGATGAAGTAGTCGACTGGCGCGGCCAACTGCTCGACCAGGAAAACGACGAGAGCCATGTAGGCAACCAGCAGAATAACGGGAAGCCATAGAGGTTCTTCTGTGGTTCTGATGTGCCCTTCCGCCACCTCACGGGTATCATCGATGAAGAATCCTCTATGGCGACCAGTCTGCAGGGTCAGGAACACGCCGTAGAGCCCAACGGATATCAAGGCGAGAACCGTTTGCTGGACGGCGGAATAGGGCGGTCCGTTTGTCGGATGCGTAAAATTCGGCATGATCATGCTGAGGGTTGCCAGAGGCACGATGACGCCCAGATAGGCGTTGGCGCCCTGCAGATTGTGGTGCTGCTCATGCCGTCGCCAGCCACCGATCAGCAGGGACAGGCCGACCATGCCATTGAGGATGATCATCACGACGGCAAAAAGAGTGTCGCGCACCAGCGTTGGGTTGTTCTCGCCATGTAGCATGACCGCCGTAATGGCCATCACCTCGATCGACGTGATTGCAAGCGTCAGAATAAGCGTCCCATAAGGTTCTCCCAGTCGCTCCGCGAGGTGATCGGCGTGACGTACGACTGACAACACGGAACCAAGCACAACTGAAAAAAGCCAAGTGAAGATGACCGCCAGCCATAGGGGATTGGGAAGTAATCCAAAGATGACGTCGCTGAAAAGGAAGCACACAAGGCTCGTCGCGATGCTGGCTGCAAGCAGCCATTCCCGGCGGGCGCGTTCCAACCTAGGGCGTTGCGACAAGGTCACTTCTGAGTTCATCCTCCAGCTCCTCACAATCCCTTCGAAGAATACGCCACAAGCCGACCCATCCGTCCACTCCCATCGCGCAGTCGAAGACCTCGTCGAGCGCGTGGTCTTCGACTGCGTGCGTGCAAGCATTTTTTTCCGCGGTCAGTGGCTGAATTTCTCTCCTTCGACTATGGGATCGTTTCGACCGACATAAAACCTTCATCGCAAAAGCCGAAATAGCCTCGAGCATTCAGCACGGCTTTGCGATTGGGAAAACGACCATGACGACGTTACAGCAAGTGGCGGCAAGAGCGGGTTGTTCGCTTGCTACGGCAAGCCGAGCCCTTAGCCTCAAGGGTTCCGTGAGCGACACGATGAGCCGGCGCGTTCGGCGTGCCGCTGCCGAGCTTGGCTATCGATCAACACCTGCCATTGGCAAAGGCGGCAGACGCCCTGTTATTGGGGTTCTCATCCCGAGCATCACCAATCCGGTCTTCTCTTCCTCCCTATCCGGCATCGAGGACAGGATGCTGGTGGCCGGTCACGGAGTGCTGATTGCACAATCACATTATGAACCGGCACGGGAGGCTGACGCGATACAGGCATTGTTGAATGATCGACCCACCGGCCTGATCCTGACCTTATGTGATCCTTCGAACACCAGGAACCTGCCCTCGTCGATGCCGCCGACCGTGCTGCTCGGCAACCGGCCAACCGAGATATTTCCCGCAGCCGTCACCGTCGACAACTTCAGGGCGGGATACGAAGCAGCAAAAATGCTGACCGCACTCGGCCATAAAGCAATCCTGTTTGTTTCTGGAACCTTCTCCGCCTCCGATCGCGCACGCCTGCGGCATGAGGGCTACCAGCAGGCCATGCTCGAGGACGGTATCGAAGCGTTGGATCCGGTACAGGTGCCCTTTGTTGGTGGTTACGACCAGCTTGATTTGAGCGGCGCGGTGACCCGGTTTTCGCCCACGGCGATCATTGCCTCCAACGATCTTCTGGCTTTTGCGGTCATCGGAGCTTTGCGGCGCGAGGGACTTTGCGTGCCGCGCGACATGTCGGTGGTTGGCTTCGACGGCATTGCGATCGGCCAGATGATGGATCCACCGCTGACGACGATGGAAATGCCGGACGCCAGTATGGGGAGAACTGCGGCATCGTTGCTCCTGGATATGGCCGAGAACGCTGCACCCACGCGGCATTTCGATATCGCCTATTGCCTGCGGCGGGGTGGTACGGTTCGCGCGATCTGAAGGAAGCAAACCACCGCCTCCAGGGAAGCGGTGGCCATCTTCACTAGCTTGGCGATCAACTGCGTGGCAGCAGACGCTTTACTTCATCAGCAGCGTCGTCCAGCGCTTCCTGCGGGGTTGCGGACTGGTCGACGACACGCGAGGTGTTGTCGACGATCGTCTGCGTGACGCGAACGCCATTTGCACCCGGGAAGGCGTACCAAGGGATCATGCGCGGCATCTGCTTCAGGCCGGGCTGGAAGAGCGGGTTCTGCTTATAGAAGTCGCCGAGATACTCCGGAGACGTCGCGGCCAGCTCGTTGTTCGGCACGTAGCCGGTTCCGGGTACGACGACCGAGGCGCCATACGGCCCGGCGGCAAACTTGGCAAACTTCCAGGCTGCATCCTGTTTGGTGGTGTCACGCGTCAGGATGACAACCGCGTTGCCGCCGGTCGGCAGCTTGCCGTTGACCGGGTCGAGCAGCGGGATTTCGGCGGTGCGCAGGTCGAACTTGCCGCCGACATTCTTGATCGTGTTGCGCAACGCGCCGGTTGTCTGGAAGGCAAAACCGACCTTACCGGCAACGAAAGCCTGTTCGCCAGCGGCCTTGGTAAAGACCGGCATGCCAGCTTCCTTGACCATGCGCTCGACAATGGTCATCGCCTTCTGGCCTTCCGGGCCGTTGAACGCCACGCTGCTTTCGTCTTCGCTCAGCATCTTGCCGCCGGCACCAAACAGCAGCGCGGAGAACATCCAATCGTCGCCCTGCCAGCGGAAGTCGATGGAATCGACGCCGTTGCCGAGCGCCTTGATCTTGGCGCCGAGTTCGATGACGTCGTCCCAGCTCTTCGGCGGATTGTCGGGGTTGCCGCCGGCAGCCTTCACCAGGTCGGCATTGTAATACATGATCGGGTTCGACGTCGCGAAGGCAAGACCGACTTGCTTGCCGTTCACCTGTGCGAGCTTCAGGATGTTATCCGAGAAGCCCTGTTCCGCCATGCTCTTGTCCTTGGCGATCAGCGGGCCCAGGTCGACCGGGAGGTCGCGCTCGTTGGCCATGCGCAGGCGGTTCAGACCGATGAAGGTCAGGTCGGGCATCTCGGGCGTGCCGGCCTGACGCAGGATCGTCTGGATGCCTTCCTCGTAGGTCGCGGACGGGTTTGCGAACTGGATCTTGATGTCAGGATTTTCCTCCATGAACTTCTTCGAGATCGTGTCCATCACGTCCTTGAAGAAACCCGGCATCGGATAATGCACGGTCAATGTCGTCTCGGCATGGGCCGGAAGCGACACCGTCATGGCGACCGCCGCGGCGGCTAGAATCTGTGTGAAATGCTTCATCGCATGGCTCCTGGTTAAGACCGGTCAGCCCTTGAGACCGGTCATGGTGATGCCCTCGACGAAGCGTTTCTGTGCCAGCAGGAAGGCGGCGACGAGGGGGAAGGTGATGATGAGAGTGGCGGCCATCAGCGCGCCGTAGTCGTCTCCGGCCTCCGCTGCGCGGAAGTAGAGAAGGCCGAGGGGCGGCGTCGCATAGGCCTGGTTCGAGATGACGATCAACGGCCAGTAGAGGTCGTTCCAATGCGCGACGACAGAGAAGATCGCGAAGGCAGTGATCGCCGGCCAGGCGTTCGGCACGATAACGCGCACGATGATGCCGACCTCCGTCATGCCGTCGAGACGTGCTGCGTGGATCAGGTCGTCCGGCATGGAACGGAAGAACTGCAGGAAGAGGAAAATGCCGAAGACCGAGATCGTGAAGGGCGCGACCAGCGCGAAGTAGCTGTTCAGACCTGCGACCTTGTCGAAGGCGACATAGAGCGGCAGCGCGGTCGCATGGATCGGGACCAGGAGGCCGAGCATGACGAGCATCATCATGGCACGGGCCGCCCGGAATTTGAGCTTCGCCATCGCATAGGCACAGGGGATTGCGATCGCCACCTGGATGACAAGGATCCATGCGCAGACCACGACGCCGTTGAAAAGCAGGTTGCCCATCGAGACGCGCAACAAGGCCTTGGTGACGTTCTGGACGTAGAACCATTGCTGCGGGACGAGGGACAGCGATGATGTGAAGATGTCGCTCTGTGCTTTGCCGGCCGTCGAAATCATGAAGATGTACGGGGCGAGGAAAACGAGCGCGCCAAGGCTCAGGATAGACAAACGGATGATGCGAGCAACGGGGAAGGTGGTTGCGTTCATGAGTAGTGCACCTGTCGGTCCTGGATGCGGTATTGCAGGAACATCAAAACGACCAGAATGGCGAGGAAGACGACGGTCATGGCCGAGGCATAGCCGACCCGCAGATAGACGAAGCCTTCCTGGTAGATCGTGAAAAGGAGCACTTCAGAGGCTTTGTTCGGTCCGCCCTCGGTCAGCGTCTTGACCGTTTCGAAGACTTTCACGGAGTTGATGATGCTGATCGTCGTCACGAAGAGTGTCGTCGGTCCGAGCATTGGCCATGTGACGAGGCGGAAGCGATCCCACCCGGAACGGGCCCCGTCGACTTCGGCCGCAGCATAGAGTTCGCGGGGGATGGCAGTAAGGCCAGCCAGGAAGAGCACCAGGTTAAAGCCCACTGATTGCCAGATGCCGATGATCGACAGCCCGTAGAGCACGGTGCTCGAGGCGCCGAGCCAATTCGGCCCCTCAACACCGATTTGCGATAGCATCGCGTTGATCGGCCCGATGGTCGGGTGAAAGAGGTATTGCCAGACGGTCGCCATGGCGACGAGGAGCGAGGCGACGGGCAGGAAATAGGCAGTCCTGAAGAAGGAGCGGCCGATACCCTCGGCCTCGATCAGCATGGCAAGGCCAAGCGCCATGAAGATCGAGATCGGTGTGACGATCGCCGTATAGACCGACGTGTTCCAGAGCGAGCGCTTGAAAGTGCGATCGGTCAAGAGTTCGGCATAATTCTGAAAGCCGACGAACTTGAAGCCGGCATAGCCGAGTTCGAAATCGGTGAAGCCAAGCCAGATCACTGCCGCAACCGGCAGAAGGATGAACAGGAAGACGAGCACGATCGCCGGCAGGGACAGCAGCCAAGCCGTCCTGGCTTCGTTACGCTCGGTGGTCCTGGACAACGCACGTCCGATGACGCCTGAGGCGGCGGCAATGTCAGCCATGCGCAGCCTCCCGCGCAACGCTGGTCGTCAAAGGTGCTGCCGGCAGGCGCACTCCATCGGCGCCGAACACAAGGATATGCTCGCCGGCAACGTGCAGGCGGACCGGCATGCCGGCGGCAAGACCGGCACCTTCGACGGGTGGGATCTTGGCGATCATGGTTTCGCCGATCGCGTCCAGACGGCTATAGATGATGATCTCGGAACCGAGGAATTCGACACGCTCGATCCGGGCCGGCAGGCCGCTTTCACCGCCGCGCGTGAGGCGGACGAATTCCGGGCGTATGCCAAGCGTTACAGCCCTGCCGGCCGGAAGCGTGCGGTTGGAAAGCACGTAGCGTACGTCACCGAGAACCACTGTCGAACCCTCCTTAATCTGCGAGGGAAGAAGATTGATCCGAGGCTGCCCGATAAACTTTGCGACCTCGATATGCTGCGGATCGTCATAGATGAGCTGGGGCGGCGACAGCTGGAGGAGTGCGCCACCGATCATCACGGCGACCCGATCCGCCATCGAAAGCGCCTCGGCCTGATCGTGGGTGACGTAAAGGGTCGGCACGCCAGCGCGCCGGTGCAGTTCGACGATCTCGCCACGGGCATGCACGCGCAGGTTCGCGTCAAGGTTCGAAAGCGGCTCGTCCATCAGGAAGATCGCCGGTTGTCGCACCATGGCACGACCAAGCGCGACGCGCTGGCGCTGGCCGCCGGACATCTGGCCTGGCTTGCGGTCGAGCAGGTGCTCTATCTTCAGCGAAGCCGCCATGCTGCGCACGTGGCACTTGATGTCGGCGATCGCCTTGCGCTGGCCGGGCATCAACGGCCCAATGAGAGGCAAGCGCTGGGCGCGCGTCAGCCTGCGCATGACGAGCGGCACGGCGATATTCTGGGCGGCCGTCAGATGCGGATAAAGCGCGTAGGATTGGAAAACCATCGCAATGTTGCGCTCGGCCGCCTTGAGGCGGGTGACATCCTGGTTTGCGATCACAATCTCGCCGCCATCGGCGGTCTCGAGGCCGGCCAGGATGCGCAGCAGCGTGCTCTTGCCGCAGCCGGACGGGCCGACAAGCGCGATGAACTCGCCCGGCTCCGCGTCCAGGCTGACGCCCTTCAGGATCGGGTTTTCGCCAAAGGATTTATGAATGCCGCGAAGGGACAGGGCGCTCACTCGGCGGCCTCCTTCTTGACGGCCTTTGGATAGACCTCGTGCACCACTTCATCGAGCACATGCGCGGTCATGCCCGGCACGGCGACGATCTCACTCATGACGTTGTCGCCGAGCGTATGGATGACAGCGCCGACGCGACGCTCGCCCGGCATCACACGCTCCATTTTGTCGATCACGAAGGCAGCCGACGGACCCCAGACAAGCGAGGTGCCTTCGAAGCCTCCCTGCCAGGCCCAGTGGAGGTGACCGCTGGCAAAGAGCGGCACGTCGTGGGCGGCGATGAGATCGTAGAGCCGTCTGCGCTGGCTCGGGCGGACGGACCAGTAGCCGGTGTCGCCTTCATGGGGTTCGTCAACGAAGAGTGGCTTATGGGCAAACAGTGCCAACCGGCGACCATTGCGCTTTTCGAAAGCGTTCTGCAGCCATTCGAACTGAGCTTCCTCTTCATCGTCCTCGTGGCCGAGAAGCAGCGAGTTGAGGCCGACGAGGCGCCAGTCATTCGTGTCCTCAATCCAGCGGTCGTCGCCGGCAAGTGTGCGCCAGCGCTGCAGGCGCTCGCCATTCACTGGCTGATCCGAGCCCGGCATGTGGCCGACATCATGATTGCCCGGCACGATAAGCATCGGGATCGACGTCTGACGCATCAGATCCATACAGAAGGTGATGTCGCTTTCCTTGTCCGCGCCGTCGACCGTGAGATCGCCGGTGTGGACGATGAGGTCAGCGCCGGTTGCCTCGATCCAATTTAGGAGCGGTGCCCAGTTGCCATTGAAATGCGGCTTCTCGGGGCTGAAATGGGTGTCGGTGATCTGGATGATTTTCATGAGGGG
Source organism: Rhizobium sp. 3T7 (assembly GCF_020166565.1). Taxonomy (NCBI): domain Bacteria; kingdom Pseudomonadati; phylum Pseudomonadota; class Alphaproteobacteria; order Hyphomicrobiales; family Rhizobiaceae; genus Rhizobium; species Rhizobium sp. 3T7. The sequence continues at coordinate 15,384 of NZ_JAIQXS010000015.1, read as the reverse complement.
CCGCTCTCCGGTTTGGAAGCGTGCCGGATTGTTGGGCACGCTTGGTGCAGCCTCTTTAATGGTGGCCCGTGTCAGCGCGGTAACAGCGCTTTCCACTGCCGTTCCATTTTCGTCGCACAACTGTCATGCGAAGCTGTGTTCGGTCCCGGGTTAACCTGACCGGGGCGTTCCCCACTGACCCGATGCACTTGCTGGCAGAGCCCCTCCGCCTATCTCCCTTCTGTGAGAGTTCGCGAAAACTGCCGATTGGCCGTCGACGGACCAGGTCGCAACAGCCACAGGAGACGTTGATGCCGGAGCCCCTTGTCGTCCGCCGCGAGACCCACATTTCGGCGCCGCCTTCCGCCGTTTTTGCCTTGCTCACCGATCCCGAAAAGATCCTGCGCTGGATGGGAACTGAGGCACAAGTCGAGCCGCAGCCAGGTGGTCTTTATCTCGTCAACGTGACCGGCGCTCGCTTCGCGCGCGGCTCATTTCGGGAGGTCGTGCCTGTTCACCGGCTCGCCTACAGCTTTGGCTGGGACGGGAGCGAGATTGTACCGCCCGGGTCGAGCCTAGTGGAGATAGACCTGATCGAGAAACCGGACGGAACCCTGTTGCGGTTGACCCACACCGGACTGCCGAACGCCGAGCAATGTGCCGGGCATGCGGAAGGCTGGGAGCATTATATCGGCAGACTGGCGGAATGCGCGGCCGGGCGCGATCCGGGTCCGGATCGCTGGGCTGGTCGGACCTAGTGGCCATTCTCCGGCTCCAGGTTGACGCGATAGAAGCGCCGGTGACAGTTTTCAATCGGAAGGCATGATCGAGGCATGGATCTGCCCACCTCTCTAGCATGGCTGGTCGATGAAGCCGGCATGTCGCCTGATCCCGAGAGGTTTCTGGCCGAAATGGGACGCAGGCTGCTGGTGGATGGGTTGCCGCTGGCGGGCGGCGCCCTGACACTTGTGGCGCCGCACCCAATCATCGCCCGCCGTACATGGCTGTGGCGGGCCGAAACCGGTGCCGTTATTGAGGCGCTAAGCTTCGTCGATACCTTGCCCAATCAGGCAGGACATGAATGGCTGGCCGGTCTTGGACCAGTTCATGAGAACATCGTGGGCCCGGCGCCGGATGGTCCGGTGCTCGGATGGGCGGGAACACGAGCGTTTACCCCGGACGAGATAGACGAGTTGCACCTGGCGGCACGCTTTGCCGCTCCTTCCTTGGCGGCGCTCGCGGCAAGGGCAGGGTTGGCCGCGCTTCTCGAAGCCTATCTCGGCCGACGGAGCGCTTTGCGGGTGCAGGCCGGCGCTTTATCTCGCGGCTCGGGCGAAACGATAAGTGCCGCTCTGCTGTGTGCAGATTTGCGAGACTTTACGGCGCTCTCGGAAGCGACGGAACCGGCGGTGATGATCATGACGCTTGATGCCTGGTTCGATCGAATTGCAGGTGCAGTCCACGCCTTCGGCGGTGAGGTGCTGAAGTTCATGGGGGATGGAGTGCTGGCAATTTTCCCCGTTGCAGGAACTGCCCGGAGCGCATGCGAGGCGGCATTGCGTGCGGTTGGTTCTGCTCGCGCGGGTATGACCCATCTCGATACCATCCGCCGAGGCCAAGGATTGCCGTCACTGCCCTTTGGTGTAGCACTTCACTTCGGGGAGATTCTTTGGGGCAATATTGGTGCTGCAGACCGGCTGGACTTTACCGCGATCGGGCCGGCAGTCAATCTCGTCAGCCGCCTCGAGGGGTTGTGCAAGCCTCTCGGACACACCGTGTTGCTGTCTGGCGCGCTGGCGGCGGAGGTCGATGCGACCTTGGTTCCTCTGGGGAAGCATGCCTTGAGGGGTATTGCGAAGCCCTGCGCGGTCTTTACTTTGCCTGGCGACTGACAGACCCCTGGCCTAAACTAGAACCAAACATCGGCCACCTTACGCGCGTCTGGCGACAGATCCTCGAAACTATGAAGACCATCAAAGCGCTGCAGGCGAATATCGGATACGTCTGCAGGTTCCGCAAGGCGCAGGTTGACTGCAATTCTTGTTTGACCGTTGTTGCTTGGCCTCAAGGCGCGCCAGCTAACGAGATTGCCGCAGCGGCGACAGAAGTTGAAGGAAAGGGTCCGCGAACCACGAACATACGCCGTCAGTGCATTGGTCTTGTCTTCGACGTGAATTCCTTGGCCGTCATACTCATAGGCCCACAAAACGCCGTAACGCCGGCAAACAGTGCAGTTACAGATCGTGGCATCCGGGATGGTGCCTCGAAACTCCCAGTGAACTGCTCCGCAATGACAGGAGCCGCGGGTTATCTTGGGGATGGGTCGCTGCAGTTTGCCCGTCGTCATGGCAATTCTCCCCTCCACTACTCCTTATTCTTCTACCGCAGATGGCTCAGGTTCGATAGCTGCGACCATCGAAGTTCGGTGCGTGGTTGGCCGCCGAGCACGACTTTGGCTGGCAGCTATTTTGCGGCAGCGTCTCCTGTCCCCCGCCCGGCCAGAGTGCTAAGCACGAGTACGATGTCCTGCCAAAAACCGGCCTTTTGAATGTAGCGGGCATCAGCTTCGGCGAGCGCCTCAGGCGTCGACATGTCGATTCCCTGAAGCTGGGCCAGTCCCGTTATGCCGGGTCGCACGGAGAATACCTGGCGTTTGCGTCGCGCGGCGATGACGTCATGTTGCGATGGGAGACACGGGCGAGGACCGACGAAGCTCATGTCTCCGCGTAAGACGTTGATAAGTTGTGGTAATTCGTCGAGCTTGTAGGCTCGCAGTTTCCGGCCGAGCGGCGTGATCCAGGAGGACGCAGCGTCATGAGAGCCGACGTTGGGGGAGCCCGCCGCCATCGTCCGGAATTTAATGCAGACAAATGGTACCTCGCCCCTGCCCACGCGCTCCTGAAGAAAAAGCGCGCCGCCAGGCGACGATTTGCGCACAAGGAGCACGAGGACAATGAAGGCCGGAGAAAGAACGATAAGTCCGAGGCCCGCGGCGCAGATATCAAATAGTCGCTTCAGGGACCTGTTAAAGCCGTTGAGCATCGGGAGATTCAAGTTCCTATGTGAAACAATCAACGACAAAGCTCTCAAAATGAGCGCTTCAAGGCGGTTCGCATATCAAGGGGCGGCGTCCAGTCCAATAGCGCGCGTGTATGCGATATGTCCACCTCCAACCAATCGGTAAGGCGACTTACGAGATCTCCTTTGCCGGTTGCCCGGCCGAGGAGATGCAGGATGGCCGGAGGAAACGGAACCAGTCGTGCCGAACAATCCATCGCAGCCGCAAGCCGCCTCAACAACTCGGGGGTCGAGATTGCCTCGTCGTCGCTTGCCAGCAATATTTGACCGGCTGCGGCCGGATGAAATGCTGCGGTCACGATGAGATCGGTAAGATTTTCCACGTGTACCATGGATCTTCGATTGTCGATCGAGGCCAGGGGCAGCGGAATTCCGCTTCGAAGGAGCTTCGTGAGAGCTCGGAAGCTTCCGACTGCTCCTCGCCCGTAGACCAGCGGCGGGCGAATGATGACGATCTCCATGCCAGACGTCTTGGAAAGTGCAATCAGTGCTTGTTCGGCTTCAAGCTTCGAGGCCGCGTATTCGGTCGCCGGATCCGGTGAATCGTGAGGCGTGAACGGACGCCCCTTGGTCGATCGTTCTCCGCTCACCTTGATGGTGCTGATAAAGACGAACCTTTTGACCCCCGATGCCGCCGCCTGCTCTGCAAGGTTGATCGTCCCATCGGTGTTGACCCTTCGGAAAACGTCAGTTCCTGAGCTTGATCCATCGATGACGTTCTGGTTTGTCGCCGCGAGATGGATGATGCCATCGACGCCAGGCAAGGCGGCCTTCCAATCCGTTGCGCCATCAATGTCCCCGACAGAGACACTTCCTGCCTGCGCAGAACGGCCAGCGGCCCTATAGGCGACATCGCGAGTGCGTAATTCCTGCTGGAGATTTTGACCGACAAAGCCGGTTGTGCCGGTAACCAGTAGCATTCTCAGCTCCGAGCCGACGGCAGGATGCAAGGCAAACCTTTGACGCAGGCTGTCATTGGGAGACGCCTTGGCGAAGGGAGACGAGATCAACCACCCCGTCAAATGGCCGATAGTCCTGTACAAGCTCGCTCAGGATGCGGCGCAACTCCTCGACATCGCCCCCGTCGGCGGCAAAGCCCAATTGCTGAAGTTTCGGTGACAGGGCCTCCCAGGTGATAAAGCGTTCGCGCGCGCGCATGATCTTGGGATGTTCGGTTGGCTCGGGATTGTCACCGATCAGCAATTCTTCGTAAAGTTTCTCTCCTGGCCGCAGGCCAGTCGTGACAATGCTGATATCGCCTGACGGATTTCGCTCATCTTTGAGGGTCAGGCCGGATAGCTCTACCATACGCCGGGCAAGGTCGATGATTTTGACGGGTTCACCCATGTCGAGGACGAAGACGTCGCCCCCCTTGGCCATGGAGCCTGCCTGAATAACGAGCTCCGTTGCCTCCGGCACCGTCATGAAGAAGCGGATGATGTCGGGATGCGTCAGAGTAATGGGGCCGCCTTGGCGAATTTGCTGGCGGAACAAGGGGACAACCGAGCCGGATGATCCCAATACGTTGCCAAACCGCACCATGGTGAGGACGGTTGTGGCGCCCTCTGCCGCCAATCCCTGAAGTGCCATTTCCGCCAGTCGCTTGGTAGCGCCCATGACGTTGGTCGGCCTGACCGCCTTGTCTGTGCTGATCAGTATGAATCTTTCGGCGCCGGTATTGATCGCCGCTCGCGCAACCGCAGCAGTGCCAAAGACATTCGTCTTGACCCCTTCTACGGGGTTCTTTTCAACCAGCGGCACATGTTTGTACGCTGCAGCGTGATAGACGGTGTTTGGCCGCCAGGTCTCCATGATTTTCTGGATACGAAGCTCGTCGCAAACGCTTGCAAGCAGGGGCACGATCTGCAGCCCGGTATCCGTGTTGCTACCCAGCAGTTCGTTCTCTAAGGCATAAAGCCCATATTCGTTCTGGTCGAGGATCAGCAATGCGGCCGGCTTCAGCCGCGCCAGTCCGCGGCAGAGTTCGCTGCCGATTGATCCAGCAGCGCCTGTCACCAGCACGACCCGACCGCGAATGTTGCGTTCCAGCAGTGCTTGATCTGGCCGAACCGGCGTGCGGCCCAGCAGATCCTCAATATCCAGTTCCTGCAGGTCGGTGAACTCTGCCTGGCCGCCGGCGAGGGCGTTCAGGTCGGGGACAGTACGAACGGCAACGCGTGCTCCACGAAGCTGCTCCAGGATTTCATTGCGGCGGGACCGATCGATCTTAGGAAGCGCCAGGAGGATCGTGCGCACGTTCAGCCGCACGCTCAATTCCACGATTTTCTCTGGATCGTAAACCACAACGCCGCCGATGAGGCTCCCATGCAAGCTCTTGTCATCGTCGAGATAGCCGACAACCTTGAAATCAGCACTACCGCTGAGCGCGCCGGCGACCTGCCTGCCTCCGGATCCAGCACCATAGATGAGCATGTTCGTCTGTGTATTCTGTCGCAGGATCCGCTTGTAGGCCTCACTCAGGAAATATCTCGCCATGAAGCGGGAAAGGCCGATCGCCAGCAGCAGCAACAACGGCTGCATGATGCCGATCGTGCGTGGTATTCCCGGGAAGCTGATGGCGGTAAAAATGGCCATGAACGCAAGGCCGTAAATCGATATGGCCTTGATGACCGTGATGAACGCCGACCAACCGAGAAAGCGGAAGATTGCCCGGTAAAGACCCATTGTGATGAAGATCGGCAGGGCAATCATGAGTGACACAGGGATTGTTGCAAGCTGCATCCCGGTGAGCGTCACCCAATCATTCAAGCGAAAGCAAAAGGCGAGCCAGATGGTCAAGATGCAAAGGCATGAATCGACAAGCAGGGCCAAAACACGCTTCGCAGGCCGCGGCAAGTCGAGAATGCTTCGAACGTACCTGTCGGAAACCGCCCGCATCTGCACCTATCCCTGCACGCGGACGGGAACTGCGTTATGCAAATCGGCAGTGTGCAAAGGAACGTCGCGGCTCTGGGCAAAGGAGCCTGAACGCAGCCTTATCGAACAGGCAAAACATGTGGCGGCAAACAGCAGGGCGTAGGATTCGCCCAGAGCAAGCCGGTTATTCGAATTGCTGAGGATAGTGAAGGCGAAATAGACCGCAAACGTCAGGTAGCAAGCAAAGGCGCTCTTGCTGATGATGCCTGCCGATGAAGCCCGATAAACGCGATAAAGGGCCGACACAACGATCAGCGTCAAAATTGCGAGACCGGAGAAGCCATACCGGACGAGGATCTCGAGGTAGCCGTTGTGCATCAGCGTGTAAGTCACACCGCGATAAGAGGTCGTTTGCCAGAGGGTGAGCCACGTGTTGCCGCTGCCAAACGCCGGTGCGACGGATATGACGTCGATTGCATTGGCCCACAGCTGCAGCCGCTCATCCAGGGAGATCGGTGTCTCCGAGGAGGCGATCGCGTCCTGCAGGACGCGATGCAAGGAAACACCACTATCCAATCGATCAACGATCCCCACGACGGAACTAAATGTTGCGGCTCCGAAGTGCGCCAGGTTGTCGCGAACCTCATAGATCCCCCACGACAGGAGCAAAAGGCCGCTCATGGCGGCGGCGAGCACTGTCTTTCGCCGGAGGTAGAAAAGTGTCGCTGCAACCATCAGGCCAAGAGCCGGCAGTAGCGCCAACCATACGCCCTTGGACTTGGCGCCGTAAATATTGAGAACCGCCAGGCCGATCACCATCACGGCAATCGCTGAGACAGCTGCCTTGGTGCGCGCCGAGCTGCCAATCTCCCATTGATGCAGGGCCCAGTAAAAGGCCCCGATGAAGATAAAGCCACATCCGACCGCGCCGTGAATAGAATTATGATGGAAAGCAGGAGACATCCGCTCTCCCGCCAAGATCGCCGATAGCGGCGTCGAGATGACCAGGAGGACAAGCGCGCCGCAGAAGAAAGCCAGCAAAATTGGCTTGATGAGGTTCCAGCTCGTATGCAGCGCCACGCCCATCGCAGGAAAAAAGATCGCAAAAGCGTAGAGCCACTCCGACGCGCCTCTTTCACCGTCTACAATCAACCCGAAGAGAAACCTGAACAAAGCTAAGAAACCCCAAGCCACGCAGACGATCGCCAACCAGTCGGTCAGCGATGCGCGCAGAGGGACCTTACGAAGCATAAGGGTCAAGGCCATGAGCAGGATGGCAGCATATCGATAGACGTCGCTTTCTATCAACGTGACTGACATCATCCCTAGCCATAGCATGGCGATAACGAAGTCGAGGGCAGCCGGCTTCGTCTGACTGCGAGGTACAGATACTGTCATGAGAGTGCATACCTTATCCGGCGCGCATACTCGATCAAGCGAAGAAAATGCGTTCCGATCTTGCGGGCGCCTCGCAATTTCACGGCGCGGTACTGAGCCCTGTTGGCAATCTGGCTCACAGCTGAGCGTTCGGATAGTTCGACGATATTCTGCCGAACGGTATAGATATTAACGCCAGTCTTCCATCCGCGCTCAAGGGTCATATCGAAGGGGAATTCGATATCGCCCGCGCTTTCAAGCAGCTTTCGGGCGCCTTCGCGCGTGACCAAATAGCATGCCGCTGAACCCTGCGGACCGTGCAAACAGCGCCCAACAGCATCTCCGTACTCCGAGATGGCGACTGTCCGACACCATTTTGACCTGTGATTGAGCAACTTTACGACCTCGGCGGACGGGACTGCTCTTAAGATCGCAGCTGCCCTCGGCGTGAAATCCTGACGCAATTCCACGTCATCTTCCATAATGATGGCGTTTTCGTAGCTGCTCGAAAGAAAGGCCTCCAATGCCCTCATATGAGCACGATAGCAACCGTATTCCCCGGGCAGCATCTGTCGACCGTTCCGACGCAGAAATTCTTTCTCGTTAAACCCGGATCTTTGTGCCGCAGGGATTGAACGTCCATCCACACCTGGAACTCTGTCGATCTGCATTCCGGCCAGAGTTGCTTGCGACGAAACCTCCGCCCATCGCTTTGAAGAGCTGTCCATGTTGATCACGTACGCGCCGATCAAACGTTGCAAACGCTTCATCCCTGTTGCCGTGTTCAATTCGAGCATTTGATCCGCGTCACTTGTGGCACTCTTTCGACCCTTACCTTGCCTTTTGCTTTCGAGGCCCAAAGGAGACCGCAACGGCACAGACCGCTTTCGATGGCTTGAATGGATCATATTTCCGCCCATTCTTATCTACAACAGCTTCTGCGTGTGTATCCACAATTGTGGGCAAAGACCATGCTTCGGCCACAGCAAACGCGAAAGGCCGGGACGCATGCTATGGCAGTCGCAAATTCAACGCGGGTGTCTCTACCTTCGTATTGGCGCTTCTTGCAAGCCCGATGTGCGCCGGGCGCTCAAATTCCGAATAGTATTGAAGGCTCATTATCGGCCTTGCCGTCGCGTACTCGGTGGTGAAGCTGATAGTGGAGGCACTTAAACCGAAGGTGCTATGTTTCGCTTCAGCCTGATGATCGCTCTTTGCGCCCGCCTGAGCCTCTGTTAAGCATTCTAGCTGTGCGAAACGAAACGCAAGCGAAAGAGACCGAACTCATGTTCCTGAGCGATCGCCAAACGGAAATAGTCGGGATGGCCAAGTCGAACGGCCGCGTTTTCGTCGAGGAGCTGGCCGCGCATTTCTCTGTTACGCCGCAAACGATCCGCAAGGATCTGAACGACCTCTGCGACGCCCAGATTTTGACGCGCGTTCATGGTGGCGCCACATTTCCAAGCGGCACCGAGAATGTGAAATATGAGGCGAGACGCCAGATCGCGGCGACCGAAAAGCAAGCGATCGGTGTGGCCGCCGCTGGGCTTATCCCAAATAACGCGTCGCTTTTCATCAATATCGGCACTACGACGGAGGCCGTCGGCGAGGCGCTGATGAACCATCATGAGCTGATGGTCATTACCAACAACATCAACGTTGCCAATCGACTGAGGCTGCTTCCCACAATCGAGGTTGTCATAGCCGGCGGGGTCGTGCGCGGCTCTGACGGCGGTATCGTGGGGGAGGCGGCTGTCGATTTCATTCGGCAATTCAAGGTGGACTATGCCGTGATCGGCGCATCGGCGATCGACGAGGACGGAGCACTGCTTGACTATGACTTTCGCGAGGTGAAGGTCGCGCAAGCAATCATCGCGAATGCGCGGCACGTCATTCTGGTGGCCGATTCGACGAAGTTCGAACGGACTGCGCCCGTTCGCATCGCGCAGCTTCCACAAGTGCATACCTTCATCACCGATCGGTGCATTACGCCTTCGATCCGTCGCCTGTGTCAGGAAAACAGCGTGAAGTTGATCGAGACTGGATCAGCGCATGGGTAGACACTGGCAATTTAGGGTTCATTCGATCCTTGTCCTGCGCTAGCTTTTGCCCATGAGTCTAGAAACCGTCCGCGCATTCCTCAGCGCACATGCTCCCGATCTCGAGATCATCGAAACCGCCGAAAGCTCTTCGACCGTGGCGCTGGCTGCCGACGCGCATGGGGTCGATCCCGCTCAGATCGCCAAGACGATCTGCCTGCGGGTCGGTGAGGAAACGATGCTGGTCGTTGCCGGCGGCCTGGCGCGGCTCGACAACAGGAAGTTCAAGGACACCTTCGGAGGCAAGGGCCGGATGCTTGGGCCGGAGGAGGTCGTGGAGGTTACCAGCCATCCCGTTGGTGGTGTCTGCCCCTTCGGATTGCCAAGGATTTTGCCGATCTACTGCGATGTTTCGCTGCGGCGATTTGATGAAGTTGTGCCGGCTGCCGGTTCCACCAATTCGGCCGTGCGCATATCGACCGAGCGCTTGGCGGAACTGACAGGGGCGATCTGGGTCGACGTGTGCCAATAAAGATCGGCGCGCCTAAAGCTTCAAACCCGCGAAGCAATCCCTATATAAGCTCCTGACATGCGTTGTTTGTCAGGACAGGAGAGAGATTGGATGCCTCGTGCCGTTTCGCGTTTTGCCAAGATTGCGGCGATTGCCGTTGTGACAGGCGCTACCGTATTTGCCTCGATCGGCGAGGCCGATGCGCGCCGCGCCGGCAGCTCCGGATTCGGCAGCCGCGGCACGCGAACGTTCCAGGCGCCGCCTGCCACGAGCACGGCGCCTTCGCCGGCTGCCCCAATTGAGCGCTCGATGACGCCCCGCCAGCAAACCAACGCGCCATACGCCGGTCAGCAGCCACTCGGCACGCAGAGGCCTGGCATGTTCAATGGTTTTGGACGATCGATGATCGGTGGCCTCATCGCTGGTGGCCTTCTTGGCATGTTGCTCGGCCACGGTTTCGGTGGCGGCTTCGGCTTCCTCGGCATGCTGTTGCAGGTCGCCCTGATCGCCATTGCGATTTCCTTTGCCATGCGTTTCTTCGCCAATCGCCGCCAGCCGGCCTACGGCGGTCCCAGTCGCGCAACCGCCAGCAACATGGCTTCCGGCGGCAACGCGTCATTTCAGATCCCGTCGATTGGATCAGGGGCAGGTTATCAACAGCGGCAATCAAACGCGAAACCGAATGACGAGCTCGGCCTAGGTCCGCGCGACCTTGACCGCTTCGAGCAACTTCTGACAGAGGTACAGACCGCCTATGGGGCCGAAGACTACGCCACGTTGCGCCGCCTGACGACGCCAGAAGCCATGTCCTACCTTGCCGAGGAACTCGGGGAGAATGCGACGAACGGCGTGCGCAACGAAGTGTCGAATGTCAAGCTGCTGCAGGGCGACATTGCCGAAGCCTGGCGGGAGGATGGCGCGGAATACGCGACGCTTGCGATGCGCTATTCCTCTATCGACGCGCTCGTCGAGCGGGCGAACGGCAAGCTCGTCAGCGGGGACAACACTCGACCGACAGAGACGACGGAAGTCTGGACTTTCGTGCGCAGGGGAGGGGACGAGTGGAAGCTCGCCGCAATCCAGGGCACAGAGCAGCGCGCCGCGTAATCCACGCGGCGAACGCCCTTCAACCCTCTTGAGCAGTGGGGACGACCCAAAGTGGTCGATCGTCACGCTTGTTGCGCAAGGCCGGCGCTGACTGATCCTCGACGGCGAGGCCCTCCTCGCCTTCGTGAACATCCACTTCATAAGTGTAGTCGTAGAGCATTTCGCATGCCCGCTCGCTGGCCTTGATCTTGGCTTCCGTTTCGCCGATCGCTGTCGAAATTGCCTTGATACGGGCACGCAGCATGGAGCCAAGAATGTCGGTCGCCGGTCGCTTTTCCAGCCTTTCCAGGTGATGCTCGATGCGTGAGGCATGGCGCTCGAGTTCGCGTTTGCTAAAACGCGCCTTGCGCATTTCCTCCGACAGGTCAGATCGCATGCGGGTGAGCGGATCAAACGTGCCGGGCTCGCGCTCGTCCAAGGTCAGCTGATTGACCAACTTTTCGATGACCATAAGGGCTTGCAAGTCGATGGGGTCTGCGAGCTCAACGTCGTAGCCCGTATCATCGAACACCTTCCTGCGGACTGGATCCAATAAGAGCTCGTAAGCCCTCTGCACACGACTGAATGCCTCCGGATCGCCCCCGGAGTCCGGATGCGTCGCCTTCGCGCGGCGCCGATACGCCGCCTTTACCTGATCGTCGGTCGCATCTCGCCGGACGCCGAGAATCTCATAAGGATTGGTCACCATCCCTCCGTCGCTGTTCGGACATTGCCGTGCCACCCATGAAGGGTATTCGTCCATCGAGGCTTTCTTCTACCATCACTGGGGCGGAGTTTGGACAAAAAGAATAAACAAAGTCGCACGAGGAGATCGCCAGATTGAGCAACGCGGCCGCGTGACGATAGTCGCGAGGTAGTTTGGCGCAGCGAAAATTTGTGACCCTGTCCACATGATGTGCAATTCGGCCACTCAGGGTCCCATTGGAGTGGCCTCTATTCGACGCTGATGCACATGGAGCCTGGCAAATATTCCCAATCGCGTCATCGCGGCCGCGCAAAAACGCGTGCCCAGCATACTGCTTAATCGTTATAATCGCGCAGCCCGCGTTGACGGTTTTCGTCAAATCGCGTTCTATCCGCCACCATTTGTCCGGCCGGCTAGGCGGGTCCGACGAATTCGGAGGAGGTTTTATGCGCATTGTCCGCACGATAGCTGAATTGCGCGATCGGCTTAGCGCCTCTCGGCGCGACGGCAAAGCGATCGGTTTTGTACCCACCATGGGATTCTTGCATATCGGTCACATGGAGTTGGTCGCCCGCGCACGCTCCGAGAACGAGGTGAGCGTGGTCTCGATCTTCGTCAATCCGCTGCAGTTTGGCGCCAATGAGGATCTCGGCAAGTATCCGCGGGATCTGGCGCGCGACAGCGCGATGCTCGAGACTGCCGGCGTCGACATCCTGTTTGCACCTGAAGTGAGCGAAATGTACCCGCGGCCGATGCTGACCCTCGTTGATGTCCCGGCACTCGGAAATCAGCTGGAAGGGGAGGTGCGACCCGGGCATTTCGCAGGTGTGGCGACCGTCGTCACGAAGCTTTTCAATCTCGTGCAGCCCGATCGCGCTTATTTTGGCGAGAAGGACTACCAGCAGGTGGCGCTTATCAAACGGATGGTCGAGGATCTCGCCCAGCCGGTTCGGGTTGTTGCCGTCCCGACGGTAAGGGAGGCCGATGGGCTTGCTTGCTCATCGCGCAATGTCTACCTCAATGAGCGGGAACGGGCCGCGGCCGTGGTCATGCCGAATGCGCTGGCAGAAGCCGAGCGGCTCTATGCCAAGGGTTGTGATAGCCCCGAGGAAATGGAGGCGGCGCTTACACGGTTTATCGCGGTGGAACCGCTTGCTACGCCCGAAGTGGTCGCCGTACGCCATCCTGAAACGCTGGAGCGCGTGTCCTCGCTGCAATCGGCGCCAGCCCTCGTTGCGCTTTTCGTGCGGATCGGCACGACGCGGCTCCTCGACAACAGGGTGATCGGGATCAAATCAATCAACAATTCGAGGGCGGCATAGTGAGCATCCATGGCAAGCAGAAGCGGCTGACGACAGCAGCGATCCGGGCGATGAAGGGCAACGACCGCATCGTCTGCCTGACAGCCTACACGACGCCAATCGCCCGCCTGCTCGATCAGCACTGCGATCTTCTCCTGGTTGGCGATTCCCTCGGCATGGTGCTGTACGGCATGGAGACGACGGTTGGTGTGACACTCGACATGATGGTTGCTCATGGCGCCGCCGTCATGCGCGGTGTGTCGCATGCCTGCGTCATCGTCGACCTTCCCTTCGGCAGCTACCAGGAGTCGAAAGAACAGGCGTTTCGCAACGCTGTCAGACTAATGCAGGAGACCGGCTGCGATGGCGTCAAACTGGAGGGCGGCGAGGAAATGGCGGAGACGATCGCCTTCCTGACCGCGCGAGGTGTGCCGGTTTTTGCTCACGTCGGGCTGATGCCGCAGTTGGTCAATACGGTCGGCGGCTTCCGGTCGCTCGGACATTCAGACGAGGAGGCGGCAAAGATTCGCCGCGATGCACTGGCGGTCGCAGAAGCTGGCGCGTTCGCTGTCGTTGTCGAGGGAACCGTCGAACCTGTCGCCCGCGACATCACTGCTTCGCTTAGCGTGCCGACCATCGGTATCGGCGCGTCGCCTGCCTGTGACGGGCAGGTACTCGTGTCGGACGACATGTTGGGGCTTTTCAACGACTTCAAGCCGCGCTTCGTCAAGCGCTTTGCCGAATTGAGCCCGCTGGTGTCGCAAGCCGCCCAGGCTTACGCCGACGAAGTCCGCTCCGGGCAGTTCCCGGCCAAGGAACATACCTTCCAGCCGAAACGGTAGCGTTGGGCAGCTATGTCGATGCGGGAAATAGCGACCCTAGCGCCGGCCTAGCCAGGCTTCGATTCCGCGGGCCGCTGCCCGGCCGGTGGCAAAGCATGCCGTCAGGAGATAGCCGCCGGTTGGCGCCTCCCAGTCGATCATTTCACCGGCGACGAAGAGGCCGGGCAACGCCTTCAGCATGTAGTTCCGATCAAGCTCATCCCACTCGATGCCGCCTGCCGAGGAAATCGCCTCGGCGATCGGGCGGGTTCTTCGAAGGGGGATGGGCAAGGCCTTGATCAGACCGGCCAGTTGATAGGGATCGCCGAGGTTTGTGGCGCCCGCAAGCTCGCGAAGTAGCGCCGCCTTTACGCCGTCAATGCCGGCAGCCTTCCTGAGTCGGTTCGATAGACTTGCCTTCGGATCCTGTTTTCCAAGTTCACGGGCGATGCGCTCTCGCGTGCGTCCCGGAATTAGATCGACGTAAAGTGTTGCGGCTTCGCCGGCGGTCAAGCTCTCCCTCAATACGGCTGTATGGGCGTAGACGAGGCTGCCCTCGATACCATGCCGGGTGATGACGAATTCTCCGGGGATCGTTCCCGCCGATGAGGATGCCGTGACTGATTTGACGGGCTCGCCCGAAAATCGATCTCGCAGATACTCGCTCCAATCGACATCGAAACCGCAATTGGCGGGCTGAAAGTCATCGATTGCGATGCCTTTCTCCCTGAGCCAAGGCAGCCAGCTTCCGTCGGAGCCGAGGCGGGGCCAGCTCTTCCCACCGAGCGAGAGGAGTGCCGCGTCCGGCTGGATCACGTTTACGCCCTTCGGCGTTTCTATGAGGTAGCCCCCGCCAGAGAATCCTATCCACCGGTGCCGGGTCAGGATCTTGACGCCTTGGGTCTCAAGTCTAAGCAGCCAGGCACGAAGAAGCGGTGAAGCTTTCATGGCTATAGGAAACACGCGCCCCGAGGACCCCACGAATGTTTCCGTGCCAAGTCTCGCCGCCCAGGCTCTGACATCGGATGGCTTGAAGCTGTCCAGTGCGTCGCGCAAGCGGGCATTTGATGCGCCGAAGCGTGACGCGAAGCGCTCGTAATCCTCGGAATGGGTGATGTTGAGCCCGGACTTGCCGGCAAGGAGAAATTTGCGCGCGACTGTCGGCATGGCCTCGTAGACCGTGACGGCGTGCCCTTCCAACGACAAACTTTCCGCGGCCGTCAGGCCCGCCGGGCCGCCGCCGAAGATCGCGATTTGCTTCCTCACCATCAAAAATCGCCCGGGATCGATATCGAGGACCCCTCATGGCCTGCCCGAGCGCGATGCGCAAGAGTATCTGCTGGAAACGGACCGCGCCTACGGCGCGCGTTTTCGAGGTCGATTGGTAAAGATAATGAACCCGCGAGAAAACGACCAGTTGCAAGCGTGCTTTGGGCCATGAATACAGCCCCGTCAGACTCAAAATACCACTGCGGACCATGAACGTTGGCAAACACGCGCCAGCGGGGTCTCTGTGGCGGAAACCCCGGAAAACCAATGCTCCCGGTGGGGCGTTTCGGCAACGAGATGATGTAAGTTGCGCGGCCGGCGATGCTCCCCGACCGGGATG
>NZ_JAIQXS010000014.1:0-142399 GCF_020166565.1 Rhizobium sp. 3T7 | reverse complement strand
GATGTCGGCGTGAAGGCTTTTGTCGACTGGTATCTGGAAGCACGTAGCGAACTGGAGCCGTAAATGCTCTCCTGCGGGGCTAGCGGCGAAGGTTGGCCGCTTGCGCCTCCTTTTTCGAAGCAAAGATGTTATCGATCTCGGATGCCGGCAGCGGATGGCCCAGCGCGAAACCCTGCAATGTGTGACAGCCGAGCTTGGCGAGTGTCACGGCATGGTTTTCGGTCTCCACACCCTCCGCGATCACGTCGACACCGAGAGCCTTGCCGATCTCGACGATCGACTTGACGACGCGCCGTTGCTCGGAGGAGGTGTCCACCTCGCTCACCAGTTGACGGTCGATCTTTAGCCGCGCCGGGCGGAGTCGGACAAGACCGATGAGCGATGCATGGCCGGAACCGAAATCGTCGATCTCGATTTCTATGCCCATCTGCTTGATGCGATCGACAGTCTGCAGAAGCTCATCGTCGCAATCATCCAGGAAGATCGTCTCGACCAGTTCGAACACCAGGGCGCCGTCCGGTATATCGAGCGTTTCGAGATCGTCAATCAATTGTGGATCGTAGAGACGCTGTCCCGAAATATTAACCGAAATCCGCGGCAAGGTCGTTCCATGCTGCCCCCAGGTCAGCCGGTCCGCGAGCACGCGTCGGAGGATCGAAGCATCGATCTCGGAGGACAGACCGAACTCGTCCGCGATCTTCAGGAAGATACCCGGCGAGAGGGTGCCGCGCTCGCTATGATGCCAACGCGCCAAAGCCTCGATACCTACGATATCGCGGGTGTGGGCATCGAGCTGCAATTGGTAGAATGGAATGATATCGCCTTGCTCCAGCGCAAGCTTCAGCTCTTCGGCAAGGCGCCGCTTGCCCATCAGATCGTCTTTGAGCTGCTGTGAGAAGAATTCGATGCGGTCGCGCCCAGATGTCTTTGCCTCATAGAGCGCGATATCGGACTCGGCGAGCAGGTTGGATCCCAAACGATCTGCAGACCAGGAAATGCCGATCGACGCTCCTGATTGCAGCATCTCGTGGCCGAAGCGGATCTTCTTCTTCAAGCGCCGCTGCACCTCACAAGCCATACGGTTCAGTTCCGCCAACCCTCCGAAATTGACGAGTAGGATGACGAATTCGTCCCCGCCGATACGCGCCGCCATCGCAGCTTTCGGAATGGCGGCCTCGATCCGCAAGGCCGCGGCACGCAATACGGTGTCGCCCGCCGCGTGGCCATGACTGTCGTTGATCTGCTTGAACTCGTCGAGGTCGAGATGCAGAACCGCAAGCGTGGAGACTGAGGCATCCTCGGCCAGTTCCGCCAGGCGCTTGTCGAAAAGGCGGCGGTTGGGAAGGCCTGTTAGATAATCGTGTTCCGCCGCATATTCGATGCGTGCGCTGCTCTCTTCCAAAGCCAGCGTCCGCGCCTCGGCGACCGCGCGCTGGCGCGCCGCCTCGTTCGCAAGAAGCACGTCCGATGTAACGTCCCACTCGGCGCCGATGAAGGAAGGCGACCCTTCTTCGTTCACATAGAAATGAGCGCGCGATCGGATATGTCTTATCTCGCCGTTTGGCCAAACGATCCGGAATTCCGAGTTATATTGCCCCTGCTTGGCAGCGGCGTCGTCGAACTCCTTCTCGGCGCGTTCGCGATCGTCGGGGTGAATCGCGTTTGACCAGATGGCGGTCGGGACCGGACCGCTCTGCATCCCGGTCTGGTAAAGCCGATGCATCTGGACATCCCAGGAAATCTCATTCTGATCGAGGTTGTGCTCCCACACGCCGATCTGTGACGCGTCGAGAGCAAGCTCAAGGCGCCGCAGGATATCCTGAAACTCTCGTTCGGACCGTGTGGGACTGCTCGATGCCAACGCCGTCCAAGCCTCATACAGCTTTAAGTAACAATATGGGTGGGCCTCCAATGGAGAAGCATTATGTATGCAGAACCAACCTTTTGGCGAGAGATTAATTAGAACACACTAAAAATCCATCAACAATTGTAGGCCGAGCGCATCACCGATCTTGGCAGAGATTAGAGTGTCTAGGCAATTCAGCCTTTCGAGCAACGACCGTTCTTTTCTTCGAGCTGCAACAGCAGACCACTGTGATCGGTCTTACCGCCACCATGTTCGACAAATTCGGCAAACCTAGCACGGACCGCCTCCGTCAGCGGCAGAATCAAAGCGAGACTTCCTGCCGTTGCAACAATGTTGTTCAGATCCTTGAGCTGCAATTTCGAAGGACCGGCAGTACCAAAGTCGCGATCGACCATTCGTTGGCCGTCAACGTCCAGAATGCGGCTTTTTGGCGAAGCCGCCCCGGATCGCGCGACGAAAGGCCTCGCACGAACCGCCGCCCGCCTCGACGAGCAGCATCACCTCGGCAACGGCACCTATCGCTATTGCGACGATCTGTTGTTTCCGAGCTTCGCAAGGTGACCGGAACCACTTGGTCCAACTTCCGCAACCCGACCAAGTGGTGCAAAGACGTCGGCCAGCTCTTCGATCAATGCGGCATCGCCGCCCGCCATGACCGCAAGCCTACCGGCAGTCGCCCCGACTACACCGCCCGAAACCGGCAGATCGAGATGGCTGATGCCACGCTCGGTGAGCTTCGACGCCCCCCTCGCCCGGTTCTGCCTTCGGGACATAGCCGCATGGTCAGCCTATGAAAACAGGAAAGGCGGAGCAATGCTCCGCCTTTCCACGTCTCGCTGCGGAGTGGGGGCTATTCGGCAGCGAGCCGTATGACTTTCGCTTCGTTCTCTTCCTGCTCGTGCTCGTGCTCCTTGTGCTGGATCAGCGCACGGTTGCCCGACAGCTTGCGGACCAGCACGTAGAAGACCGGCGTCATGAAGATGCCGAAGAAGGTGACGCCGATCATGCCGGAGAACACGGCCACGCCCATAGCGGCACGCATCTCGGCACCCGCACCGGTCGAGACCACCAGCGGCACGACGCCCATGATGAACGCCATTGAGGTCATGAGGATCGGGCGTAGACGCAGGCGACTTGCCTCGATTGCAGCCTGGACCGGAGATCTTCCTTCGAATTCCAGCTCGCGGGCGAATTCCACGATCAGGATCGCGTTCTTCGCCGAGAGGCCGACAAGCACGACCAGGCCGATCTGCGTGAAGATGTTGTTATCTCCACCGGTCAGCCAGACGCCCGTCAAAGCCGCCAGCACGCCCATCGGCACGATCATGATGATCGCGATCGGCAAGGCGAGGCTCTCATACTGTGCCGCGAGCACGAGGAAGACGAGCAGCAGTGCCAGCGGGAAGACGATCACGCCGGAATTGCCCGCCAGGATCTGCTGATAGGTCAGATCCGTCCATTCGAAGCTGATGCCCTTCGGCAGGGTCTCATCGGCGATCTTTTCGATCGCCGCCTGAGCCTGACCTGACGAGAAGCCCGGAGCTGGACCGCCGTTGATATCGGCGGAGAGGAAACCGTTATAACGGTTGGTCCGCTCCGGCCCGGTTGTCGCGTTCACCTTCAGGAGCGCGGACAGCGGGATCATTTGGCCCGATGCCGAACGAACCTTCAACTTGCCAATGTCCTCGGGCTGGGCACGGAACTTGGCGTCGGCCTGGACGCGCACGCTGTAGGTACGGCCGAAGGCGTTGAAGTCGTTGACATAGAGCGAACCGAGATAGATCTGCAATGTCTCGAAAACGTCAGTCACCGAGACACCCAGCTGTTCCGCTTTCTCACGGTCGAGATCGGCATAGAGCTGCGGAACATTGATCTGATAGGCAGAGAAGATGCCCGTCAGCTCAGGCGTCTGGTAAGCCTTGGCGATCATCGCCTTATTGGCCTCGTCGAGCACCTGATAGCCGAGACCGGCGCGGTCTTCGAGCTGCATCTTGAAGCCGCCCGTCGTGCCGAGACCATTGACCGGCGGTGGCGGGAACATCGCGATGAAGGCATCCTGAATCGCCCCGAACTTCTGGTTCAGGGACATGGCGATCGCACCACCCGAAAGCGCCGGCGACTTGCGCTCCTCGAAATCCTTCAGCGTCACGAAGACGATGCCGGCATTGGAGGAGTTGGTGAAGCCGTTGATCGACAGGCCCGGGAAGGCGATGGCATGTGCGACACCTGGCTCAGCCATCGCGATGTCGCTCATCCGCTTGATGACGTCCTCGGTGCGGTCCAGGCTCGCAGCATCCGGCAGTTGGGCAAAGCCGATCAGATACTGCTTATCCTGGGCCGGCACGAAACCACCAGGCACGGCATTGAACAGGCCGTAGGTCGCGCCTGCCAGCGCGAGATACACCAGCATGACGATGCTCTTGCGCGACACGAGGCCGCCGACGCCCTTTCCATAGCCCCGGGAACCGGCACCGAAGGCCTTGTTGAAGCCGCGGAAGAACCAGCCGAAGACGGCATCCATGCCGCGTGTCAGCCAATCACGCTTGGCGTGATGGTCCTGCAGCAAGAGCGACGCGAGTGCCGGCGACAATGTCAGCGAGTTGAAGGCCGAGATGACGGTCGAAATCGCGATCGTCAGCGCGAACTGGCGATAGAACTGTCCAGACAGGCCGCTGATGAAGGCGAGCGGCACGAAGACAGCGACGAGCACGAGTGCGATCGCGATGATCGGGCCCGAGACTTCCTTCATTGCCTTGTAGGTCGCGGCCCGCGGACTGAGCCCGTTCTCGATGTTTCGTTCGACGTTTTCAACCACGACGATCGCGTCGTCCACCACGATGCCGATCGCCAAGACGAGGCCGAAGAGGCTGAGTGCGTTGATGGAAAAGCCGAAGACATACATCACCGCAAACGTGCCGATGATCGAGACCGGAACGGCAATCAGCGGGATGATGGAGGCACGCCATGTCTGCAGGAACAGAATGACGACGATGACGACGAGCGCAATAGCTTCGAGCAGCGTGTCGACAACCTTCTCGATCGACGAACGGACGAACTTCGTCGTGTCATAGACGATCTCGTAGCTGACGCCATCGGGCATGGCCGTCTTCAGCTCTTCCATTGTCTTTTGGACTTCGTCCGAGATGGTGATGGCGTTGGAGCCGGGGGACTGGAAGACCGGGATGGCGACGGCCGGCTTGCCATCGAGGATGGAGCGCAGCGAATAGTCGGCGGCGCCAAGTTCGATCCGGGCGACGTCACGAAGACGGGTAATCTCGCCATTGGATCCGGTCTTGACGATGATGTTGCCGAACTGCTCGGGCGTCTGCAGACGACCTTGCGCATTGACATTGAGCTGCAGGTCCACGCCCGACAGGCTCGGCGAAGCGCCGATGGTACCGGCCGCCGCCTGCACATTCTGGCCGCGGATCGCATTGGTGACGTCGCTGGCGGCAAGGCCATGCTCGGCAGCCTTCTGCGGATCGATCCAGACACGCATGGAATAGTCGCCCGAACCGAAGACCTGCACCTGACCGACGCCATCGATGCGCGCCAGCCGGTCCTTGATGTTGAGGACGCCGTAGTTGCGCAGATAGGTGATGTCGTAGCGGTTGTCAGGCGAGATCAGGTTCACGACCATCATCAGGTCGGGAGAGCTCTTGACCGTCGTGATGCCGATGGTTTTCACCTCTTCCGGCAGACGCGGTTCGGCCTGCGAAACGCGGTTTTGAACGAGCTGTTGTGCCTTATCAGGGTCCGTGCCGAGCTTGAAGGTGACCGTCAGCGTCATGACGCCGTCGGATGTCGCCTGGCTGGACATATAGAGCATGCCCTCGACGCCGTTGATCTGTTCTTCGAGCGGCGTCGCAACCGTCTGCGCGATGACCTCCGGGTTTGCGCCGGGATAGGTGGCGCGCACGACGATCGATGGCGGAACGACTTCCGGATATTCGGAAATCGGCAATGCGCGCAGGCCAAGCAGACCGGCGACCACGATGAGGACCGATAGGACTCCGGCGAACACCGGACGGTCGACAAAGAATCTGGAGAAATTCATTTCAAAGCCCTCTCCGGGATGAAACTGGGATGCAACGACCCTCTCCGGCGGTTGGAGGCCGCCGGTGGATCACGTCATTTCAGAATTTTCACGGAGCGCCGAGACGCTCCGGATGCTTTGGCTTATTGAGCCGTGGCGACTTTCTCTTCCGCCTGTGGCGCAACCACTGCGCCCGGACGGATGCGCTGCAGACCATTGACGACGATCTTGTCGCCGACAGTCAGGCCACTTTCAACGATCCGCTGGCCTTCCGCTGCAGCACCAAGCTGGACAGGTCGATAGCTGACCTTGTTTTCGGCATCGACGACGAACACGAACTTCTTGTCCTGGTCGGTGCCGACTGCGCGGTCGCTGATCAGGATCTTGTTTTCGGCCTTCGGCTCGCCCATGCGGACCCGAACGAACTGGCCGGGGATCAGCTTGCCGCCAGGATTGTCGAAGACGGCGCGAACGCCGATCGTGCCGCTTGCCGCGTCAACCTGATTATCGATCAGCTGCAGCTTGCCCTTGATCGGTGTGCCCTGATCGGCCAGCGTCCCGACTTCGACCGGGATCTGCTCGACGGCAGGGACGGCGCCATCAGCAGCCGGAAGCTCGGCGAGTGCCTTTGTGACCATTTCCTCGCTGGCATTGAAGCTTGCGTAGATGGGATCGACCGACACGAGTGTCGTCAAAGCGGGAGACGTGGAGCCTGCAGCAACAAGATTGCCGACGGTAATCTCGATCTTGCCCACACGGCCGGCAACCGGCGCCTGGACCTTGGTGTAGCCAAGCTCGAGCTGTGCCGAACGGAGGGCCGCCTGGGAGGTGCGGAGACCGGCCTGCGCTTCGGTGAAGGCATTCTGGCGCTGGTCGAGATCGCTCTGCGAAATCGTCTTGCTATCCGAAAGCCTGCGGCCGCGCTCCAGTTCGATCTGCGCGAGGTTGACCTTCGCCTCGGCAGACGCCACCTGACCCTCGGCCTGGGAAACAGCCGCCTGATAGGGTTCGGGGTCGATGGTGAAAAGCAGATCGCCCGCCTTCACCAACGCGCCTTCACGGAAGTGCACGGATTGAATGGCTCCGGCCACGCGTGAACGAATCTGCACGCGGTCGACAGCCTCAAGCCGGCCGGAAAACTCCTGCCATGTCGTTACGTCACGGCTGGCCACGACGGCGACCGTCACCGGCACAGCGGGAGCCTGCGCAGGTGCGGAAGCGGCCGTGGCAGCGGTGCTCATCGGCAGTTCGAAAAAGATGGCTGCGGCCGAAACGGACGCAGCAAGTCCTAGGCCAGCGCCCACGAGGGCCCAGCGCTTGTTACTGGACGTCATTGTTACTCTCCTTACGGCCCTCTCTCAGTGGCCGGATTCAATCAGTTCGTCTTCAATGCAATAGGTTGGCTGCTAATATCCCGAACGAAGCTTTCGAATTGGTCGGTGATCGTCTGTTCCCAATTCGGTGCCTGTTCGGATTTCCCGCCGTAAAGTGATGGCCAGCCTGCCCCGGCGGGGAGGACATTCCGGCGAACTGCAACGCCTGCCTGCTTCAGGCGGTCGGCATAACCCAGCGTCTCGTCACGAAGAGGATCATCCTCCGCTGTAAGAACGAGCGCCGGCGCCACCCCTGCAATACGCGAACACAAACACGGTGCCGCATAGGGGTGACAGCCGCCGCCGCTCAGATAGTGGCTCCAGCCCTCGGCCCAACGCTGCCGCATGCCGATGCCATCCGCCTTGCGGATCGACGACGTGCCCATGAAAGGATCAAGCAGCGGCGAAATCAGAACTTGGCCATCCAGTGCATCCGCATAATGGTCACGCGCCTTGAAAGCGACGCCGGCAGCAATATTGCCGCCCGCCTCTTCGCCTGCCACGATCAACAACGAGTTCCGATCGCCAATACCCGACGCGCGCTTGTTGGCAAGATAAGAGAAGATCGAATAGCCGACTTCGAGCGGCTTTGGAAAGACATTGCCGAGCGGCGCATTGTAATCCGGGACGGCAACGATTGCGCCGGCCTTCGCCAAGCTCTCTGCAACCGCGCTATCCTTGACGCCCGACTGCAGAAAAGCGCCGCCATGAAAAAACAGAACGATCGGCGAACCCTTCCCAAACTCGGCGCCCTGATAGACGCGTGCGGAAACGGGGCCGGTGGCCACCTTCTCCATCACCATGTCTTTCACCTGCACCATCATCGTTTCGGCTCGCGTTTGACCCGCATAGCGTATTGCGAGCCGAGACGGCTTGCAATTTCTGAAGAAAAGATATTGTTATTCCATTGTCGGAATAAGAAGCGATAGCGCGATTACACTGTTCCGAATTTCGAACAATACCGCAGTGCAACCTGCTTAGGTGATTTCCGATGGACCAGCTCTCGGCAATGCGCGCCTTCATCCGCGTCGTAGAGACGGGCAATTTCACACGGGCCGCCGACACGCTCGCCATGCCCAAGGCGACGGTGACCAATCTCATCCAGGGGCTTGAAGCGCATCTGCACACCAAGCTTCTCAACCGCACCACACGCCGGGTCATGGTGACGACCGACGGCGCTCTCTACTATGAACGCGCGGCCCAGATCGTCTCCGAGCTAGAGGAGCTGGACGGCAGTCTGTCGAACTCACAAGGGCTACCGACCGGTCGTTTGCGAGTCGAGATGGCCGGCGCTTTCGCCGACTGGATCGTCGTACCCGCGCTCTGCGACTTCTACCAGAAATATCCGGATATCCGCGTCGACCTCGGCGTGGGCGACCGCACCGTCGACTACCTAGCAGAAAACGTCGATTGCGCGCTTCGCGGCGGCACGCCGGCCGACCAATCGCTGATTGCAAGGCGTGTTTCCGAAGTCGAAATGCTCACCTGCGCGGCACCACTTTATATCGAAAGATTCGGCATTCCGACCCGCCCCGAAGAGCTTGAAAACGACCATTATTCAGTGAGTTACTTCCGCGCGCAGACCAACCGGACGCTTCCTTTTGAATTCCGCAAGGACAATGAGGATCTGGAGATCAATCCGCGTTACCTGTTGTCGGTCAATGACAGCCGGACTTTCGTCAATGCAGCATTGAACGGGCTTGGCATCGCACAGCTGCCGCGCTTCATGATCCGTGACGCTTTGGCCAAAGGCGACCTCGTGGAAATCCTGCCGGAATGGAGCCGTGAACCGTTCCCGCTCTACATCGTCTATCCGCCGAACCGGCACCTCAGCAACAAGGTCCGGGTCTTCGTTGATTGGCTGGTGAAATTGCTTTCGGACGCGAAACTGAACGATCCGTGACACAGTTGCGGCCCGGAAGGTGTTCCTTCGACGGGCCGCAACTGTCTGTCATCAAATTCCTTTCAGACCCTGCCGCGTCACCAGGGAAATGGCTCGGCCGGTATCTGAGGTTGGCGCCCGGAGTTGGAGGTCTTCCAGTCGCCTTTACACCGATAATATAGGCCTGCTTCCTGCCATTTGTTAAGTGCTGATTCGTGCACAGCAAGTTCGCAAAAACGGAACAATGGCGAGTATCACGGTTTAGTGAATGGCCGGCTTGAGGAGATCCTCCAGACCGATGCGCCGGAACATTTCGGCGCGAACCCGATCGGCGACACCATTGACGACCTCGGCACCGTCCCCGGACGGGTCAACATGGGTACGGAACGGACGTGTGCCGAACGGCATGGCAATGACCTCAGTGATCGCCCTCGCGACCGAGCCTGCGTCGGCGTCAGCAGGTTCAAGAGCAGCCAGCCCCTGCAACGCCTGTTCCGGCACGCCCTTATAGGGGCCATCATTGTACTCGGCGGCACGCTGGGCATCTGCCGGCGAACCGGAGTGCGCGAAGTGATTGGTTCCCTTGGTGAAGGCGCCCGGCACGATGATCGCGGTTTCGATGCCCCACCGGGTAAGCTCCGACGCATAGGAGACGGCAACCGAATCCATCGCGGCTTTGGCAGCGAAGTAGGGCGCCAGATAGGGAGGCGTGCCGCCGCGTGTGCTGGAGGACGACACCCAGACAACCAGTCCCCTGCCCTCTTTGCGCATATGGGGAAGCGCTGCACGGTTGACCCGTTGCGTCGACAGCACGTTGATGTCGAACAACTCCGCATATTGCTCCGGCGTGAATGCCTCAGCCGGGCCAAACGACATATGGCCGGCATTGTGGATGACGACGTCGAGATGGCCCACCTCTGCGATGACCTTGGCGATCCCGGCTTCGACAGACGCGTTGGAGACCACATCAAGTTCGACCGAACGCAGATCGACATTGTTATCGCGCGAGAAGGCCGCGATATCGGCAACGGCTTTCGCGTTGCGGCCGGCAGTATCGCGAATACCGGCATAGACCATATGCCCTTCCCTGGCGAGAGTCCGGGCAGTGAGAGCGCCAAAGCCACTGGATGCTCCGGTAATGACGATGACCTGTTTATCCATTGTCGTGTTCCTTAGTCGATATTCAAGGGGTGACGGTTGATTGCTGTTGTTCGGAGATCGGCGGCGGGACCAACCCGCCGCACGGGCGCCAAAGATCAGACCATGCCGCCGTTGGCGCGCAGCACCTGGCCGTTGATCCAGGAGCCGTCCGGGCCGGCGAGGAACGAGACCGAAGCAGCGATATCTTCCGGTGCTCCCAGGCGTTCCAGCGGGTTCATTTTGGCCATGCGAGCGATCAGCTCATCCGACTTCCCATCGAGGAAGAGGTCAGTTGCTGTCGGCCCCGGAGCCACGGCGTTGACGGTGATGTCGCGACCGCGCATTTCCTTCGACATGATCGCCGTCAGCGTTTCGACGGCTGCCTTCGTCGCCGCATAGACACCGTAATTTTCAAGCTTCAGGCCGACGACGCTCGTCGACAAGTTGATGATGCGACCGCCCTTTCGCAGCCGCTTTGCGGCTTCGCGCAGGGTGTTAAAGGTACCCTTCAAATTCACGCTGACCTGGCGATCGAAATTGGCATCGTCAGCATCGCCAATCGACGAGAGCTGCATGATACCGGCATTGTTGACGAGCACATCGATGCCGCCGAAGGCTGCTTCCGCCGCATCGAACATCCGGCGGACGGCTTCGGGATTACTGACGTTGGCCTGCGTGGTCAGCGCCTTGCCGCCGCCCTGCTCGATCTTCTGCACCAGCTCCTCGGCGAGCGCGACGTTTCCGGAGTAGTTGATGACGACGGTGAAACCGTCCTTGGCCAGCCGTTCCGCGATTGCGGCGCCGATGCCCCTCGAAGCACCGGTGACCAGTGCGACCTTGTTCTCATTGCTGCTCATTGCATTCTTCCTTCTGCCTCAGCGCGTTTCGATGAGCAGAAGATGCCGCTTTTCCTTGTGCGGATAATCGGCCATTATTCGGCATCACTATCCGAAAATGACGAACAAAAAAGATGGACAGATTCGATGCCATGCGGGTGTTCTCCCGCGTCGTGGAGCGCCGCAGCTTCACGCTCGCCGCCGAAGACACCGGCCTGCCACGCTCCACGGTGACCGATGCCGTCAAGCAGTTGGAGGCACGCCTTGGCGTGCGCCTGCTGCACAGGACGACGCGCCATGTCAGCCCAACGCTCGACGGCGAAGCTTACTATCAGCGCTGTATCTCCATCCTCGCGGATATCGAGGACGCGGAGGGCGCCTTTGCAGGGGCCAAGCCGAAGGGCATGTTGCGCGTGGACGTGCATGGCACGCTTGCCCGGCACTTTGTGCTGCCGAGCCTACCGTCTTTCCTGGAGATGTATCCGGATATCGAGTTCTACATGAGCGAGGGCGATCGGCTGGTTGATCTCGTCCGCGAGGGCATCGATTGCGTGTTGCGCGTCGGCACGCCTGATGACAGCGACATGGTGGCGCGACGCGTCGCCATGCTGGAGGAAGTTACCCTTGCCGCTCCCGCCTATATCGAAAAGCATGGCCTGCCCGAGCATCCGGACAGGCTCGATGGCCACCGTATGGTCGGTTTCCGCTCGACTGCGACGGGCGGCGTTCTACCACTGGAATTCATGGTCGGCGGCAGCATCCGTAATGTCACCCTGCCCGCGACGGTGACCGTCAACGCCGCCGAAAGCTTCATGTCGGTGGCGAGGCTCGGCCTCGGCCTGATACAGGTGCCGCGGTATCACGCCGAAAGGGATCTCGCGGCGGGCACACTCGTTCACGTCCTGCCGGATTTCCCGCTGACGGAAACCCCGGTCTCCCTGCTCTACCCGCAGAACCGGCAGCTCTCACCCCGCGTTCGCGTTTTCATCGATTGGCTGGTGAAGGTCTTTGCTCGACAATCCTAGCAAAAAGCGTTTCACTTGGGTCAACCGTCAGAACCGGGAGATCTTCCATGGCCATCACAGACGTCACCGTGCATCCGAAGGAAGGCAGTTTCGTTGTCATCTTCACGGAGCAGTCGGGCAATAACATATCGGTCACGCTCTATGCCGCTGCCTCTCCCGGCCTGACGAGCGACAATGCGATCACCCGTGCAAGGGCGTTGCTCACGACAACACTCCAGAGTTCACAGGCCGATGGCGCACGCGGCAAGGATGCTGCGCTTCTCGAAGAAGAACTGGAAGAAGGTCTCGAGGATACCTTCCCGGCAAGCGACCCCGTGTCGGTAACGGGTTCCTCCATCTCGGCGCACGACCCGAAGGTCGGTCATTAGGGCCTGACATACCGGAAGCCCGAAACAGATGACACATGCCGTTGGCGCGATCGGCGCCACTCCCCTCGCCGGCCCGGAACTTGCGCGCTATTTCGAGCGTGATGCTATCGCTGTCGCCCGAGATTTGCTCGGTTGCCATCTGCGCGTTGGCCATGTCGGCGGCCGCATAACCGAGACCGAAGCCTACTATCCCGATGACGGGGCCTCGCACAGCTTCCGCGGCCCAACGCCGCGAAATGGTGCGATGTTCGGCCGACCAGGCAATGTCTACATCTACCGTATCTACGGCATGCACTGGTGCCTGAATTTTGTCTGCACGCCCGGCTCGGCGGTGCTGATCCGCGCAATCGAGCCGGAAGCCGGCATCGCCACCATGATGGAGCGCCGCAGCAATGATGCGCTAACACAGCTCTGCAGCGGTCCCGGCAAGCTCTGTCAGGCGCTCGGTATCAACCTCACGCTGAATGACAGGCTGCTCGACCGGCCGCCCTTCTCGATTGCCCCGTCGGCTCCCGTCGAAATTGTCGCCGGCAAACGGATCGGCATAACGAAAAATGCCGAAGCACCATGGCGCTTCGGCATCTCCGGATCTCGCTATCTCAGCAAACCGTTTCGCTGAGCATCACTCCATAGCGACGGTGTGATCCATCGCTGGGGCGACTTTCGGCTTGCGCAGCAGCAGCGCCAGCGGAATGACCGCGAGCGACATAAGCATCAGCAGCTTGAAATCGTCCATATAGGCTATGATCGTCGATTGCAGGGTGATGACCTCGTTTAGCGAGGCACGACCTGCAGCAGTCAACGGACTCATCCCCTGTGCCGCCGTCGCCTCGAAGGCGCGGTTGAACGGCGTCACATAGGCAGCGATGTTCTCGTGGTTCACCTGCGCGTTCTCGACGAGCAGCGCCGAAACAATCGAGATGCCGACGCTCGAGCCGATATTGCGCGACAGGTTGTAGAGGCCGGTTCCGTCGCCGCGCAAGTGCGCCGGCAGCGTCGAGAAGGCGATCGTCGTCAGTGGCACGAACAGAAAGCCGAGCCCGGCGCCCTGGACGAAGCCGACGGAAACGATCGTCCACTGCGAAACATCAGGCGTCCAGCCGGTCATGTCGTACATCGCCCCGGCCGTCAGGCCGAGACCGAGCACCAAGAGCAGGCGCGTGTCGACCTTGCCGATCAGCCTGCCGACGATGAACATGCAGAGCATCGTGCCGAGGCCGCGTGGCCCCATGACGATGCCGGCGGTCATGACGGGGTAGCCCATCAACGTCTGCAGGTAGGGCGTCATCAGCGCAAGCGAGGCAAGATAGGTGATGCCGATCACGAAGATGAAGAGCATGCTCACCGAGAAATTGCGATCGAGGAACAGCTTCGGATTCACGAAGGACTTTTCCGCCGTCAGCGTATGCACGATCAGCAGATAGAAGGCGCCAGCACAGACGATCGCCTCGATCATGATCTCGCCGGACGCGAACCAGTTGAGCTGTTCGCCGCGATCGAGGAACAGCTGCAGCGATGCGATGCCGAGGCTCATCATTCCGAACCCGAACCAGTCGAGCTTCGCCAACGCATCCAGTTTCGTCTCGGTGACGTAGATCACGATGCCGGCAAACGCCAGCGCGCCGATCGGCACGTTAATGTAGAACACCCAGCGCCAGCTGATGTTATCGGTCAGCCAGCCGCCGATGACAGGTCCCAGGACCGGCCCGACCATGACCGAGACGCCAAATAAGGCCATGGCCGAGCCGCGCTCCTCGACACTGTAGATGTCGAGGAGGATGCCCTGAGAGAGTGGAACCAAAGACGCGCCGAAAAGACCCTGGAGAAGTCGGAAGGCAACAATCTGAGGAAGGCTTTGAGCCAAGCCACACAAGACCGAGGCAACGACAAATCCCGCGATTGCCGCCAGCAGTACCTGTTTGCGCCCGAACTTGGCGGCCAGAAAGCCGGACGGCGGCGTCATGATCGCAGCCGCCACGATATAAGAGGTCAGAACCCAGTTGATCTGGTCAGCACTCGCCGAGACACTGCCCTGAATATAGGGCAGCGCGACGTTGGCGATCGTCGTGTCCAGCGCCTGCATGATCACGGCCAGGATAACGCAAGCCGTGATCGCGCCGCGATTGGCTACTGGGGTGGCCGGCGATGCAGCGTTACTCATGGTCCTTGCCGCCAGAGCGGCCCAAAAGCTTGGAAACGAAATCCGGGAGACCTCGGGCACGACCCGTATCGACGTCGACGACCGTGCTCATGCCGACGCGAAGCGGCGGCTTGCCGGCCGCGTCATCGATGCTGACCCGCATCGGAATGCGCTGCACGACCTTGACCCAGTTGCCAGTCGTGTTCTGCGCCGGCAGTAGCGAGAAGCTGGAACCAGAGGCCGGGCTGATGCTCTCGACCTTGCCCTTCCACTCCACGCCCGGGTACGTGTCGACATAGATCGTCACCGGCTGACCCGGCTTCACATAGGTCAGTTCCGTTTCCTTTGGGCTCGCGGCGATCCAGAGGTTGGTTGCCGAAACCAGCGAGAAGGCTTGCGTGGACGCCTGCAGGTAGGACCCCGGCTGCAGCGAGTTGACGTTTGTCACGATGCCGTCGAACGGCGCCTTGACGACGCTGTGGTCAAGTTCGCGCTGCGCATCGTCCACCTTCGCCTTGGCTTCGAGATAGAGCGGATTCTGTTCTACCGGCTGGTCGGCATTGCCACCGAGCTGCGCCAGCGTCGCTGCCGCTTCGGCCTTGGCAACTGCAACCTTCTGATGACCGGCGTCGAGATTGTGCTTGGCCTGGTCATAGGCAACACGTGTCGCAGCCGAGCTGTTCAGGAGGTTCTGCTGGCGGTCGAACTCGGTCTGATAGTAGGGAATGTCGGCTTCGGCCTGTGTGATCTCAGCAAGCGACTGCTGATAGCTGGCCTTCAGATTGAGAATCTGGTTGCGCACGGCGCCAAGCTGCGCCTCCGCACCATCGAGTGCGATCCTGAAAGAATCCCGGCGCAAGCTGAAGAGCACCTGGCCCTTCTCGACGGCCTCGTTCTCGTGCACGCTGATCTGGTCGACGATACCCGAAACGTCGGTCGTCAGACCGACCATGTCAGCCTGGATATAGGCATTGTCCGTCGACATGACTTGACCGCCGTTGAC
Source organism: Rhizobium sp. 3T7 (assembly GCF_020166565.1). NCBI lineage: Bacteria > Pseudomonadati > Pseudomonadota > Alphaproteobacteria > Hyphomicrobiales > Rhizobiaceae > Rhizobium > Rhizobium sp. 3T7. Next base: position 126,729 of record NZ_JAIQXS010000014.1, on the reverse strand, counting down.
GTAGTAATAGCCACCGATGACGAGCGCGACGGGCAGCAACGCGAACAGAACGGGCCGCGTGAGGCTGCGCCGGCGGCGGACCTTCGCACCGCCGGGCGCAGCCACAGCAGTAGCGGGCGCTGAATTGGATGAAGGCGCCTCGGCTACCGTTTCCTCGCGAGGGGAAGCGTCATTTTCTTCAACTGGGTTTTTGGCATTTGCGTCTGCAACGACGCGCAGGGAGGACTTCTCAGCCATGTCTGGTCTCATTTGCGGCTACCGGGGTTCGGCAGGCCTGCACTAGGTTCGTCTTCATTGCGGATAGGATGTCGAACAGCTGGTCCCGCTGCTCGGGAGAGATACTCTCGAATGCTCGCCGCGCGTCAGCTCACCGAGGTCGCGCATCTCGGCAAGCAACGGGTGTGCCTTCTCCCGCACATAGAGAAGCCAGATGCGGCGATCGGTCGGATGCTGGCGACGCTCGATGAGACCGCGGTCGGTGAGTTTGTCAAGAATGCGGACAAGTGTGATCGGCTCGATTTCCAGGATCTCGGCAAGCCCGCCCTGGTGGATTCCCTCGTTGCTACGGAGGTACGCAAGCGTCTGCCATTGCGACCGCGTGAGCCCAAGGCAACGCGCGCGCTGCTCGAACCGCTTGCGAAGCAGCCGTGCAACGTCGTGCAACAGGAAGCCGACAGTGGGATTGCCATTCATAGGAGACAGTGCCGATAATTGATAAGCACACTTATAATATGCCCAGATATATTAAGCGTGTGCAGGGCACAATAGGGTCCCTCCCAGATTCCGCACCGGCGGCCAAAATGCCGCACTGGAATACGCGCAGAGATTTCGAAGGCCTTTCGAAATTGCAACCGGTTGGCATTTGCAATTTCGATCGGCAGCCGTTTAAAGTAAAAATCCAGAGGGTTATCGGAAATGCAGTGATCTTCGTTCGATCACTTTTTCTCGATGACGGCACGCGTGCGCGGCTGCAGCCGCGATTGTAAATTTGCAATGGCATAGGTGAATGAGGGAGCGCCCTTGTTCAGAGACATCAAGACATGAATCGCAGCACATCAGCATAAGCGACGGCAGCACTTGCGGCCGTCCGGATAAGGAAACCGCCATGCCTTCCTTGCTTCGACACCTGCTGACCATCGGCTCCTTTGCTCTCATGCCGTTCACCGCGGCGATGGCACAGCAGCCAGCCGCCGCCCCTCCTTCCGTCTCAGTCGCAAAGCCTGTCGTGCGCGATGTCGTCGACAATGACGAATTCATTGGCCGCTTTGAACCAGTCGATCAGGTATCAGTGCGCTCACGCATCGGGGGCTACCTGCAGGAGGTGCACTTCACCGACGGCGCACTCGTCAAGCAGGGCGACCTGCTCTTCGTCATAGACCAAAGGCCGTTCATCACCGCCCTGAACGAAGCGAACGCAGCACTGGAAGTAGCCAAGTCAACGCTCGTCTACGCCGAGGCACAGTTCAAGCGGGCCGAGAGCCTGGCAACAAGCGGCAGCCAGTCGATATCGATCCTTGACGACCGCCGGCGCGAATGGGTTTCGGCGCAGGCAAACGTCCGCGGCGCACAAGCGACGGCTGATCGCGCAGCGCTCGACCTCGAATATACGAAGATCACGGCCCCGATCGGCGGGCGCATCGACCGCCGGCTGATCTCCGTCGGCAACCTTGTCCAGGCCGATCAATCGGTGCTGACGACCATCGTTACGGTGGATCCGATCGACTTCTACTTCGACGTCGACGAGCGCCGTCTTCTCAATTTCGCGCAGACCGCCCGCGAGCGCGGGGTCGATCTGCAGGAGGGCGGTGGCGGCGTCGAAGTTGAAGTAAGGATCACGGATTCCAACGAAAAACCATTCAAAGGCAAGCTCGACTTCGCTGAAAACCGCATAGACAGCGAGACCGGTACGAAGCGCATACGCGCGCGATTCGACAATCCGAATTACGTGCTCCAACCAGGTCTGTTCGGTCGTGTCTCCGTTGAGGCCTCGAATGTCTACAAGGCGATCCTCGTGCCGGACGAAGCGATCGGCTCAGACCAGAACCAACGCGTCGTCTACGTCGTTGGAGACGACGGAACAGTCACCGCAAAGCCGGTGCGGCCTGGACCACGCCTGTATGGCTATCGCGTCATTCGCGAAGGCATGGACGGCAACGAGACGATCGTCATCAATGGCCTTCTGCGCGCCCGCCCGGGTAGCAAGGTCACGCCGCAGATGGTCGAGCTGGCGCAAAGCCGCGAAGAGATCGCCCCGGAAGCCGCCGGCCTGGAGCTCAGCCGATGAGATTTGCGCACTTCTTCGTCGACCGACCGATCTTCGCGTCGGTGCTCTCTATTGTGCTGCTTATTGTCGGCGCCATCGCCTATTTTCAGTTGCCCGTGGCGCAATACCCCGAGATCGCGCCGCCGACCATTGTGATCCGCACCTCCTATCCCGGCGCTGACGCCGAGACTATCGCCAACACCGTGGCGACACCGATCGAGCAGGAGGTCAACGGCGTCGAAGACATGCTTTATATGTCTTCCTATTCGACGGCCGATGGTTCGATGGCACTCACAGTGACCTTCAAACTCGGTACAGACCTCGACAAGGCGCAAGTCCTTGTCCAGAACCGCGTTGCCATTGCCCAACCTCGCCTTCCTGAAGAGGTTCGGCGCATCGGCATCACGACAGCAAAGAGTTCGCCCGACCTGATGATGGTCGTGCATCTGCTGTCACCCAACTCTCGCTACGATCAGCTCTATGTCTCCAACTACGCGCGCACACGCATCCGCGACACGCTTGTTCGCCTCGATGGCGTTGGCGACGTCATCCTCTTCGGCGAGCGTGAATATTCGTTGCGCATATGGCTCGATCCGCAGAAACTGTCGGCCTACGGCATGACCTCCAGCGACGTCGTCGACGCTCTGCGCGAACAGAACGTGCAGGTTTCCGGCGGCTCGATCGGTGGGCCACCGGCCGCCGGCACCAATGCCTTCCAGTATACGGTGACGACGCAGGGGCGTTTCTCGGATGCCCGGCAATTCCGTTATGTCATCGTCAAGGCGACCGCGGAAGGGCGTCTCGTCCAGCTGCAGGATATCGCCCGCATCGAACTCGGCGCCAAGGACTACGTCACAAACAGCTATCTGAATGGCAAGCCCGCCGTCGCGCTCGGCATTTTCGCGCGCCCCGGCACCAACGCGCTCGCGGCCGCGGCTGAAATCAAGAAGACGATGGACACCGTCGCTCAGGATTTTCCGCAAGGTCTCAGCTACGACATCGTCTACAATCCAACCGAATTTATCGCGGAATCCATCAACGAGGTTTACAAGACGATCGCTGAAGCCGCGATCCTCGTCGCCATCGTGGTTCTCATATTCCTGCAGTCCTGGCGCACGGCGATCATCCCCATCGTTGCCATCCCGGTCTCGCTGATCGGCACCTTCGCCTTTCTGCTTGCCTTCGGCTTCTCGCTCAACATGCTGACGCTGTTCGGTCTCGTGCTGGCAATCGGCATCGTTGTCGACGACGCGATCGTCGTCGTCGAAAACGTCGAGCGCAACCTGGCAAAGGGGATGACGCCGAGGGAGGCCGCACATGTGACGATGAACGAAGTCGGCACGGCCGTCGTCGCAATCTCGCTCGTGCTGATCGCCGTCTTTGTTCCGACTGCCTTCATCCCCGGCATTTCGGGTCAGTTCTATCGGCAGTTCGCCGTGACGATCTCGGTCGCCACCGCCATCTCGGCGCTGAACTCACTGACCCTCTCGCCGGCCCTCGCCGCACTGGTATTGAAGCCACACGAGGAGCACGAGAAACGTCGCAACCCGATCGCGCGTTTCGGGAGCGCGCTTGCTAATGGGTTCAACAACGGCTTCGACAAGCTCAGTGCAGGCTATTCCTGGATCGTGCGGCACACGGTGCAGACGGTCGCCGCACTCTGCGTCGCATTGCTGGTTTTCGTCGGCCTCCTGGGGGCGACCTACTATATGAGCAGGATCGTTCCGAGTGGTTTCGTCCCGGTCATGGACCAGGGCTACGCCATCGTCGTCGTGCAACTGCCTGACGGTGCAGCGCTTTCCCGCACCGACGCGGTTATCGAGCGTGCTTCGGAGATCATCCGCAACACGCCAGGCGTGAAGAATGCCGTGGCCTTCTCGGGGTTCAGCGGCGCGACCTTTACCAACGCCTCCAACTCCGGCGTGGTCTTCGCCGCGTTCGACACTTTCGAAAACCGCCTGGAGCACGGCCAGACGGCGACCAAGATCATCGGACAGCTATACGGGAGCCTGCAGGCGATCCAAGAGGCCTTCATCATCGCCATCCCGCCACCGCCAATCTCCGGAATCGGCAATGCCGGCGGCTTCAAGATGCAGCTCATGGACCGCGAAAGTTCGGACATGCGCCGCATCCTCGGCGTCGCCTACCAGCTAATGGGCATGGCCAACCAGACGGAGGGTCTGACCGGCGTCTTTACAACGTTCTCCGCCAATAGCCCGCAGTACTTCCTCGAAATCGACCGCGACAAGGCGCGTATGCTGAACGTACCGATCTCCAACATATTCGATACGCTGTCGATCAATCTCGGTACATCCTATGTCAACGATTTCAATGCCTTCGGGCGTGTCTACCAGGTGCGCGCGCAGGCCGATCAGCAATATCGCGTCGAGCGTGACGATATCCTGGCCCTCAAGGTAAGATCCGCGACCGGTGCACTCGTCCCACTTGGCACACTGGTCGATATCCGCGATAGCAGCGGCCCTTCACTCGTCCAGCATTACAATATGTACGTATCAGTACCCGTACAGGGTAACGCCGCTCCCGGCGTTTCGACGGGCACTGCGTTGGACAAGATGGAAGGGCTTGCGAAGCAGTTGCTGCCAGCAGGAACAACCTTCGAATGGACGGAAATCGCCTTTCAGGAGCGGAACACCGGCAACACGGCGATCTACATCTTCGCCCTGTCGGTCGTCTTCGTTTTCCTGGCACTGTCGGCGCAGTATGAAAGCTGGGTCCTGCCGCTTGCCATCATCCTCATCGTTCCCCTTGCAATCCTGGCTGCCTTGCTTGGCGTCCATCTGCGCGGAATGGACAACAACATCCTGACCCAAATCGGGCTGATCGTGCTGATCGGGCTGGCGGCCAAGAACGCCATCCTGATCGTGGAATTCGCGAGACAGGCGCAGGATGAAGGCAAGTCGGCCGTCGAAGCCGCAATCGAGGCCAGTCACTTGCGTCTGCGGCCGATCCTGATGACCGCCTTCGCGTTCATCTTCGGCGTCGTGCCGCTGATGATCGCCACCGGCCCCGGCGCCGAAATGCGTCAATCACTCGGGACGGCCGTTTTCTCAGGGATGCTTGGCGTAACGATTTTCGGCCTGTTCCTGACACCCGTCTTCTACGTCGTGCTGCGCGCGCGCCGGAAAAAGCCTGTTGCGCAGGCCGAGACCGCGCCGCCCTCCGAGGAGGCTGTCCCCGAAACCTCTTCATGAAGGACGCCGCTCGACCGCATTCTGTTTGAGCAGGTCTGACGACAAGATCTTCCGCAGCGGCTTCTCGACGAGCTCGTAGGCTGCCGCGCCGAGGATCGTACCGCCGGCAACGGCGATCGCGATCGTCGGCGTTGTCGACAGCCCGACCACGCCGGCAGCCTTGACGATCACGGAAATCGCCAACGTGTGCCAGAGGTATATCGAATAGGACGCATCGCCGAGATAGGTGAGAAGCGGTACGCGGCCGATGCTCCCACCCGCCTCGAGGGACACCATGCCGTAGACCAGCGCCATGGCAAGGGGCCCGCAGATCGCTTCATCGAAATCGGCTCCGATCAGGAAGATGGTGGCGAAGCCGGAGAGCGATGCGCCGACACAAGCAAGCCCCAGACTGGTGCCTGCAATCCACCGCCTGATCCACAATTCGGCGAGAAGAACGCCTCCGAGGAACTCCAGAATGATCGGCCGGGTATAGGTTTTGAGCACCGGCGATGCGGGCTCGAAGACAAGGCCGATCAGGAAAAAGCCGCCGAAGATGACCGTCAGGTACGCTAGCCGCCAACGACGCGGCAGGAAAAGCGCCCCGGCAAACAACACGTAGAAGAACATCTCGAAATTCAGCGTCCAACCCTGGACGAGGACCGGCCAGATATCACCCGTGCTCGGCGACTGAGCGGGAATGAAGAAGAGCGAGGAAAGGATATGGGCGCCGGTCAGCTTCAGGTTCGGAAACAGGCCGACCACGGCACCGGCGATCATCACGCTCGTCACCAGCCAGTAGGACGGCGCGATGCGCCGAATGCGGTCGAGAAGGAAACCCTGCGGCGTCATCGGCCTGCGGTCGCTGATGACCCACATGATGAAGCCGCTGATCACGAAGAAGACGTCGACGCCGGCAGCACCAATGGCGAAATGCTCACCGGTCCTTTCCGCTGCGTGGAAGACAACGACGGCAAGTGCCGCAAAGGCGCGCAGATATTGGATGCCGTAAAGTGTCTTCATCCGGTTTCCTCAGAAGACCGGTCAAGGCCGGTCGAAATGCGATGACGTTATTGAGTGACGGGCTCTGGCGACATCTGGCGTTGCCATGAGCTCACCGCCGTTTGGCGGCGCGCTGTCGCCAGCTTCCCGGCGGCAAAGTAGAAAAGAAACGTCCCGACGTTGTATGGCGTCAGAATATCGATCTCGACGAAGGACCGGATCGTCAGCAAGACCGCGATCGAGAACAGCAGATAGGATTCATCGTTCCTGAAGTCCTCGATGACGCGGCGCAAGTGTCCCCACAGAATCCGCAACAGCATGACGGCAAGAACGATGACGCCCGTGAGCCCCAGCTCGACGGCCGTTTCGATATAGGTGTTGTGGAAGTGGAAGCCGCTTCGCGAACCGATGAAGAACTCTTCCCACAGCCGCTCCGGCTCGGAGAAGCCCTGGACCCAATAGGCCTGGTAGCCGATTCCCAATACCGGGTTTTGCTTGGCCGCCTCGATCCCCTGCTGCCAGAGATAGGTGCGGCCGGTCAGCGTGGAATCCTTGCCGAAGATGCCGAGAACGGCATCCACCGCCCCCAGATAGACACCGGCAACGGCAAGGATGACGACGGCCACCCCGCCGCCGATCACCAGCAGCTTGCGATGGTCGGGGGCAAGTGCGATGACGACGCGCAGGCCCATCATCAGGGCAATCACCACGGCAGTCGTCAGTACCGACGTCGCCGACTGGCAGGCAATGAGGCAGTATGCCGACAGAAGCCCGACCACGCCTGACGCGGCCATCCAGAGGCGTCTCTCACCGAAGATAAAGACAGCCGCAAAAGAGACGATCAGGCCTAGCGATGCATAGAAGCCAAGCTGATTCTTCGAGGCGAAGGCGCCCACGAAACTGAAGGTGCCGTCCAGAGGATCGTACTCGTAATAACCGAACAGGAGCGAATACACGAGAACGATCCCGACGCCGGCGATCATGCCCACCGTCAGCGTTCTGACATCGAGCACGCGCACCGCAATCAGGGCGCAGATGACCTGCGTCAGATACTGGATGCTGGCGCGCAGCGAAATGCTGGGAACGGCCGACCAGAAGACCGACAGGAAGGCAAGTGCCGCAAACGCATAGATCCAGAGGTAGCGACCATGACTGCCGAGCACCTTCTTGTAGTCCACGGCGATAAGCGGCAGCCAGAGCGCATAGTAAAGCAGGATCGCCACCTGCCCGAACTTGATCGAGTAGGCGAAGCAAAAAAGTGACAGCGCCACGGCGGGGATGGCATAAGCCGCGTTCCCGCCTGGCTGAATGAGCGCAGATTTTGCGATCCGCATTGCGGCCTCGTTATCTCATCGCCAATCCGGCGGTGACCTTGATAAGGTCGCCGGGCTGGAGTGCTGTATTTTCCTGAACCGGAATCTCCTTCGCCTTGCCGTCAACTTCGCGGACGATCGAATAGGCGATGCTCGCAGCGCCGGTGCTGGTGTCAAAGCGGGCGGCATCGGTCGATTGCGTCAATGCTTCCGCCATCAGCGAGTTGCTGGTTTCGAGCTTGAGATTGAGTTCGTCGAGTTGAGCCTCAGCGTTCTGCAGTTCCTGGGCAAGCTGCGCATCCCAGTCGTTCCGAAGCGTGATCTCGTCCTGATTGGCCTTGCTGATGTCCTGCTTAGCCTTCAGCGAATTGGTATCGATATCGAGAAGGGTCGCCTCGGTATCCGCGGCCCGCTGTTCAGCGGCCATCTTGCGGTTGCTGAGCGCAAGGCCCCTTTCGGCAAGATCCTCGACCTTGTCGCGGTCCTCAGTTGCAAGCTGCAGCTGCCGGGTCTGCGTTTCAGTCTTCTTGGCGAGAGTCTCGACCTCGCTTTGCAGCAGTTGCTTGAGGTCGGCAAGCGCCTGAAGCTGCAACGTCAGCCGCTTCTTGCGTGTATTCATGAGCGCCGTTTCGCTGGCAAGCAGGGGCTTCGCCTCCGGCTTGTCCTGAAGCTCCTTCGGCATTTCGATCGTATCCTGGTTCGCAATCTCGGCCCGCAGCCGCGCCTGCTTCACCAGCAGGCGTGCCCGGTCGGCCAAGTAGACGACCGCATCACCCTTGGCGTTGATGAAATCGCGGGCAAATCGCTGCCCGGCGTCCGCGCGGCGCAGACCGCCGGCAAGGCTCACGGCCTTGACGATCGTCAGATTCGGCGCAAACGGGTACTCGCCGGGCTTTTCGACGTCGCCGGACAGATAGACCGGCCGGAATTCCGAGAGCTCGACCGAGGCAGACGGTCGGTCCTTCAGAGCAAATTGCTTCTGCAGTGCCGAACCGATCTCCTGGGCGATTGCATCGGTCGTTTTGCCCGAGGCAGGCATATCGCCGACGAAAGGCAGGGAAATGCTTCCTGAAGGCCCGACCGTGTAGTCCCCACTGACGACCGACCAGTCACGGATGCTACCATCCGCGGTCTGCCACTCGGCCACCCGGATCTTCAGCTTGTCCATGATACCAAGACGGTAGTCGTCGGCAGCAGCAAGCGATGAAGACGCCAGAAAAGCACCAAGTCCGGCTGCGACAACAATACCGGATCTTAGCGTGCGACGTTGTCCGGCCTTGCCGTCAAGAAAGCGTTTTTCCATGAACCTTCCCCGTGTTTCAGCACGACAAGCCGCAAGGCGTTGCCGCGCAGTACTGTTTGGGCTTTGAGATGCGGCTTAGTAGCTGCCGCGTTGAGCGCATACCGCCGGGATTGTGCGTGCGATGATCACGACATCCCGAACCAGCGACCAGTTTTCGACATAGTGCGTGTCGAAGGCGACGCGGGTCGCGTAAGAAACGTCATTGCGTCCGCTGATCTGCCAGAGGCCCGTGAGGCCAGGGCGGGATTGCAGATAATAGACGGCCGCATTCTCGTACATTTCGAGTTCGTCTCGAACAACGGGACGCGGACCGACGACACTCATTTCGCCGCGGATGATATTGAAGAGCTGGGGCAGCTCATCAAGGCTCAACTTGCGCAGAACGGCACCAACGGCAGTGACCCGGGGGTCGTCCTGCAGCTTGCGCGTTGCACGCCACTCTTCCATGGCCTTCGGATTGTTGCGCAGGTGTTCCTGCAGAACCTTGTCACCATTGGTGACCATTGTCCGAAACTTCAGGCAACGGAACTCCTGGCCATTATGGCCGATGCGGCGATGCCCATAGAAGATCGGCCCCCTGTCGGAGAGCTTCACAAGCAACATCACCATCAAAAAAAGCGGGCTCAGAAAAATGAGCCCGAGGCAGGCGGCGGACACATCGAATGCCCGTTTCGCGATCCCGCCTGTCGGCGGAAACACGCTCTGATGAACTGCGCCATAAAATGGCGAACTGTCCGATCTCGTCGCAGACTTCATAGAGGTAACTCCACTTATGTTTGCCGTTTGGTCGGGTAGGCTCAGGCCGCTTAGCAAGCCCTGACGAATTCGAAGTGTATGAGGTGATTTTGTTTTTTTAAGCCACAATTTTAAGACCGAGGCTTTACGACGTGTTTTTGCAGCCGCCGTTCAACTTTTTTGTTTTTAAGATTCTGCTGAAATAGCTATACAATTCTTTGGCGGCATCGAAATGATCTCTGCGTGTACCAATAAAAGTCTCGGACATTGCTGTGTGGCTCAAAGATACTGAAGTGTAGGTCGTTCAGGCCTGGTGCCGGCAATTGATGGTTTGCATTCGCGGCTTCTGGCAGAGCGCCGGTTTCTATTTGCGACAGAGCTTGTTATTGCATTGCACCATGCATTTTGCACTGCACCAGCTAAACGTTTGAAATTAAAACTTTGTAATAAAAGTTGAACGTAAAACCGCCCCGGGCGGCCCCGTGCAACCGACATTGTGGCACTAATGGTAACGTGTATTGCCAAATTGCGCGCAACCGGCGATGTGCGAAATCTTTTTTAATCATCTTTGGCGAAAGCGGCCGGACAGCGGCAACACGTGGCATTTTTACCAATAGCCGGAAGAAACCTTTAAGACCGTCGCTGTACTACCCATTTCGCAGACGCAAAAAAACGTCCCCAGAGCTTCAGTTGAAACAGGAAGTCCTGTAAAACATTATCCTAGGAAGGATCCTGATGGCGTTTCGTCTTCAATGATTGTTCGTTGAACGAAGCTCCGATGGAGGAGGCAACAAATGTATGCACCTCGCGTTATCTTCAGCATGCTCGGCGCGCTGGCCGTATTTGCTGTGGCAACGTATTGGCTGAGCGGTTCCCTCGCCGGCACCGCCATCAAGACCGCGATTTGCGCCGTCCTGCTTCAGGCCGGCTACTTCGGCGGCGTGCTTTACCTTGTCTGGAAGGAATCCAGGAGCCGCACGATCCGCCCCGCCATAAAGCGCGAAGAAGCGGAAAAGCTACCCGTGACGCCCTTCAAAGGCTCTGAACCGTTCAATCGCTAAGCATCGCGATTCGACCCGATAGTCCTGGCTCTGCGGCATCGGGGCATCCTCGCTCGTAACATCATTTGAACGGCCGCCCGTTGTCCGCCACATTTTGACGTCCTAGTTGTTGAGCGAAAACAACGGAGGCTACGCGTGGCAAAAACGGCAAGCATTTGCGTCATCATCGCAGCCAAGAACGCGGCGGACACGATCGAAACCGCTGTTGAATCAGCGCTTCGGGAGCCAGAAGTGGCCGAAGTGGTCGTCGTTGATGACGGCTCCAATGACGGCACGGCGGAGGCTGCAAGACGTGCGGATGACGCCAGCGGCAGGCTGAGTGTCGTCAGATTCGACCAGAACAAAGGCCCATCCGCCGCCCGCAACCACGCCATCGACATCTCTTCGGCACCCCTGATCGCGATCCTCGACGCTGACGATTTCTTCTTCGAAGGACGCTTTCGCCGGATGCTTGCGGAGGACGACTGGGAGTTCGTTGCCGACAACATCGCCTTCGTCGACGCCGAGACGGCAAGCCAGGCGCCCCAGCGGCTCCAGCAATTTGCCGAAAGTCCGCTCTTCCTCGACCTGCCCACCTTTGTCGATGGCAACATATCCAAGCGTGGCGTCCGCCGCGGTGAGATCGGCTTTCTCAAGCCGATCATGCGACGGGCCTTCCTGGACAAGCATGGCTTGCGTTACCGCGAGGAGATGCGGCTTGGAGAGGATTACGACCTCTACATCAGGGCGCTGGCGCTCGGCGCGCGCTACAAGGTGATCCACAGCTGCGGCTACGGGGCTGTCGTGCGCGGAAATTCGCTCAGCGGTCGCCATCGCACCGAAGATCTTCGCCGCCTTTACGAGGCCGATCGCGCGCTCCTGACATCGTCAAGGCTGCCGCCAGAGGCCGCAGAAGCCGTGCGTCGGCATGAGCGGCATGTTCGTGGCAAGTATGAGCTGCGGCGGTTCCTCGACATCAAATCGCAATCAGGCCCGCTAGCAGCAATCGCCTACATCGCAACGCACCCGGCAGCCTTCGCGCCCGTTGCAACGGGCATCCTGATGGACAAGACGGAGCGCCTGCGAAATCCCGGTGGCGTATCCGTCACCGCGCAAGGCAACGGCTTGAGATATCTTCTGAGCGCGCCGGCCAAGTAACCGGGGTTCGACTATCTCGAGAACTTGGCGGCCGCCAGCTGCAGCGCGCTCTGAAGCAAACGTGGATCGCGCGCTGCCCAGCGTGCAAGTAGCCTGAAATCCGGCTTCTTGCGCCGGCGCAGCAGGCCGATCTGACTCCAGATCGCCTGCCTGCGCGCGGTGTTCTTGTGTTCCTTGATCGTCTCGATCTCCTGCGGCCTGCGGGAAAATCGGCTCTCCAGCTGGTCAAGCGCCATCCAGGTGATGAATTGCTGCTTGAGGAACTCTGGCGAGGCGTTATCCACGCCGTGGAAAATGTTGATGCCTTCCCCGCGCAGCGCCCCCGGCTCTGCGCAGAGCAGCACCTGTTTTGCCGTCATGATGCAATCACAGAAGAACAGGACGTCCTCGGCCGCCAATCGCAGGGACGCGTCGAAACGAACCTTCTCGAACAGCGGCCGGCCAATGACCATGCAGGACATGTGCAGGAAGGCCCAGTTCTTCAGCATGACGCCGGCAAGATCCGGCACATCGAGGATCAGCGGCTTGTCCATCAGGCGCCGCGCGCCGTCCTCTCTCTCGAGCGCGGCGATACCGAAATGATAGTCGAATTCCTCGCCCCCTTCGATGGACGCCCAGTAGCAATCCCCCCCTAACGTTTCCATCGCATGAATGGCATTCGCCAGGTGATCCGGTGTCCAGACATCGTCGGAATCGAGAAAGGCAGCATAGCGCGTCGCCGCCGGGACGTGATTAAGGCCTGTGTTTCTCGCCCCACCCGGTCCAGCATTCGCCTGGGCGATCACCGTGACGCGTGCCCTGTCCTCCTCCGACAGGAGCGCCAGGTCCGCATCCGGAGAGCGTGGTGACTGGTCGTCGACGACGATGACATCAACATCCTTGAAGCTTTGTGAGAAGACCGACGCCAGAGCGCGGCCGAGAATCCCGTCCTGACGCTGGTAAAAGGGGATGATGATCGTGAAGGTCGCCATACTCTCTCCTTGAGATACGCGAAGTGATGTTTCCGCCCCAGCGCATCTAGGGGTGAATGAAAGCGCAGCAAGTCTGCTGCACTGCAAAATGATGACGTTCATTTCGGCCGAAGTTTGTCAAAGCGAATGGGTAGACCGGATCACACGAGACCGTATCGAAACGAAACGATCGCTCGTCTCAAGCCGCAATTCGGCCACGATCGGAGCGGCGCGTCAGCTTCGCGTTGTAACAATCGTTCACCAGTCAACAAAAACTTTTAGGCTGCCTGACCGGGAAAGGACCCAGAAATCGATGAATATCATCATGTTATGAAATACACTGCTGTCGTTGACGTTCAGGACGATTCGGGCGGACCGATACATAGGTCTTTTCCCACAATGAGCCAGGACAGGACGACTGTTACGAAGTGGGATCCCCGATCACTTTTGCTGCACTGCCATATTTTCTTCCCTGAATTCGCCCTAACTTCGGCGTGCGGGCTCGGGTCTGCTCTGATTGAAAACGGTCGCAGGGGGAGGTGCGGCCCAAAAGGGGTGACTGATAACGTGAATGTTGATGCGAATATATCGTCGCGGATCAATCTGATGCGCATCGTGCTCATTTCGGGCATTGTGTTCGTCCATATACCGTTCGACGCCGCCAGCAGTCCCTATGACGGGACCTACGGCGCATTTGACTTGATCCGGATCTTTCTGACGGAAGCGCTCTTTCGTGTAGGCGTTCCCTGTCTGAGCGCGATCTCCGGCTACCTGCTGTTTCGCAGCGGGCAGGAAAACTTCAACTACAGGAAAACCGTGCGCACCAAGGCGCAGACGGTCTTCCTGCCGTTCCTGCTTTGGAACTGCGCGTTCATCGCGGCGATCATTCTGGCCACCAGTGTCGGGGTCGGCGACGGCTATCTGCCTGATCCACTCCGTGCGTCCGGCCGCGATCTGATGACGCAAGTGCTGGCGGTGGAAGATTTTCCGGCCAACGTGCCGCTCTATTTCCTTCGTGATCTCTTCGTTTGCATCCTGCTTTCGCCGATCCTGGCATGGCTGATCAGTCGCGCTCCGATTTTGACGTTGACCGCCTTGCTGGTGATCTCACTGGTTCCGGAGCTAACGATCTACATCGTTTTGAAGCGCTCGATCCTCTTCAGCTTCAGTCTCGGCATCTTCATTGCCCTGCAGCAGTTCGACCTGAAGGCTCTCGACCGTTTTGCGCCGATTGGCGTCTTCTTGCTACTCGCCGCCTCGGCACTTTTGGCAACGGCGATCTTCTTCACTGGCCCGTCCCTACCGGATTGGGTGCAGTTCTTCCGCAATGCCCTGGCAATCGTCGGCGCGCTCGGCTTCTGGCTGCTGTCGGCTCCGCTGATCAAGACGCAACTCGGCCAGCGGCTTTCGAAGACGGGAAGCCTGAGCTTCTGGATCTTTTGCGCCCATTACCCGCTGCTCGTCTTTCTCTGGATCCTCTGGGGCAAGGCGGACTTGAGCTTCTATCCGCTCTTCTTCGTCCTGTCTTTCGCGCTGCTGTTTCCGTTTCTCACTCTGTCGAACGGGCTGTGCCGGAAGAATTTCCCGCGCCTCTACGCAATTTTGACAGGCGGCCGAACCAAACGGTCGGCGACGCCGGCGTCGCCCCAGGACGTCTCTCGCAAACTCGTTACACAGCAAAGGTGACACATGACGACACAAATCGCCCATGCGCGAAAACTTTGCCTCAGCCTCATCACTATCGCGGCGGCCTGCGCTTCAGCGCTGCCGGCTTCGGCGCAACAGGCATCCGGAAAGTCCTTTGTCGATGATTTCGACAAGATCAACCGTGGCTTCTGGTACGTTTCGGACGGCTGGAACAACGGCGCCCACCAGAACTGCACCTGGTCGAAGAACAATGTGAAGGTCGAGAACGGTGCCCTGCAGCTCTCGTTCGCGGACGGAAAATCCAAGGACCGGAACTATTCGTGTGGCGAGATCCAGACGACCAAGCGCTACGGCTATGGCACCTATGAAGCGCGCATCAAGGCGGGTACCGGCTCGGGCTTAAACTCAGCGTTCTTCACTTACATCGGCCCTGCCGACAAGCAGAAGCACGATGAGATCGACTTCGAAGTGCTGGGTAAGAACACCGGCGAGGTGCAGGTGAACCAATACGTGCAGGCCAAGGGCGGTAACGAGAAACTCGTTCCGGTTGGCAGCAAAGCCGATGAGGGCTTCAATGACTATGCCTTCATCTGGGAAAAGGATCGCTTGCGCTATTACCTGAACGGCAAGCTTGTTCAGGACGTTACCGATCCATCGAAGATACCGTCCACCCCACAGAAGATCTTCTTCAGTCTTTGGGGTTCGGACACGCTTTCGAACTGGATGGGTCGCTTCGACTACACGAAGCCGGCCGTTCTCAGCGTCGATCGGGTGGCTTTCACCGCGCTCGGCGACAAGTGCCAGTTCCCTGAATCGATCGCATGCACGCTCAACTGACCAGCATCCCGCAAAAATTCAGCGCGGCCGAAGCCGTCACACGAAAAGGAACCTCGATGCTCAAAGTGCTCTACCTCGTGCACGACCTGGCAGACCCTGCCGTACGACGGCGGGTGCTTATGCTGCGCGAGGGAGGCGCCGACGTCGTGCTGGCTGGTTTCCGGCGTGGAGAGAATCGGCTTGCCGAAGTGCATGGGGTCAATCCGATCGAACTCGGCCGCACCGCAGACGCTAAGTTTGGGCAACGCATGAGTGCTGTCGCAAAGGCGATGGCGGGCCTCAAGGCTTTGCTGAAGAACGTAGAGAAGCCCAATCTCATCATCGGGCGCAATCTGGAAGCGCTGGCCGTCGCGCATAAAGCCAACGCGCTTTTCGGCGGCAACGTTCCCGTTGTCTATGAATGCCTGGACATCCATCGCCTTTTGCTACGCGACGACATGGTCGGCAAGGCGATCCGCCGCGCCGAGGCGCATTTCGGCAAGAATGCAAAACTCATCCTGACCAGTTCTCCGGCCTTCATCGAGAACTATTTCAGTCCTCGGTCCGGCGTCAAAGCCGAGACGCTTCTGATTGAAAACAAGGTCATCTCCCTTGACGAAGCAGCTATCGAGCCGGCGTTCGGACGACCCCTGAAGCAACCGGGTGAGCCGTGGAAAATCGGCTGGTTTGGTGCGCTTCGCTGCCGCAAGTCGCTCGGCCTGCTTGCCGATTTCTCGCGCCGCATGGAAGGCAAGGTCGAGATCGTGCTGCGCGGTCGTCCCGCCTACTCCGAATTCGAGGATTTCGACGCCTTCGTGCGCGACGAGCCCTACCTCCGTTTCGAAGGCGCCTACCGCAACCCGGAAGATTTGCGGGCGATCTACGACGACGTCCACTTCTCCTGGGCCATCGATTTCTTCGAGGAGGGCCTTAATTCGAGCTGGCTCCTGCCGAACCGGCTCTACGAGGGCTGCCTGTACGGAGCGGTTCCGATCGCGCTCAAAGGTACGGAAACGGCACGCTTCCTCGATACCCGCGACATAGGCCTCGCGCTTTCGGAAGCGGCCGTTACGCAGCTCGAGTACCTGTTCGAAAACATGACCGGCGAGCGTTACCGCGCATTGAGTGAGGCCGTCGCCGCGAAGGATCGCAAGACCTGGCTTGCCGACCGCAGCGATTGCGTGGCGCTCGTCGCAAGCCTTTCCCGCCTTGTTCCGGCAACCGCAGAGAGGGGCGGCGCCGGCGCAATTGTTCCCACAAGCGTATCTCCAGAAGGGTGGACAAACATGAAGCCTGATGTCGGTGCCAGCGTCTCCAGTCTCATCATCATTCCCTGCCTGAACGAGGAGAAGCACATCGAGGCTCTGCTCGCCAAATTAAGCCTCGAACTCGATCACATGAATGCCCAGATCGTTGTCGCCGATGGGGGCAGTACGGACGCAACTCGCGAAATCGTCACCCGCATCAGCGCCGCCGATCCACGAATCGTCCTGCTGCACAATCCGCGGCGGATCCAGAGTGCGGCCGTTAATCTCGCAGTGCAAACCTTTGGCCGTGACTACGACTACCTGATCCGCATCGACGCGCACGGCGACTACCCGGACGACTACTGCCGTCGCCTTGTGCAGGAGGCCGTGTTGACCCAGGCGGACTCCGTCGTGGTCGCGATGGAAACCGTCGGCTTTGGCGTCTTCCAGAAGGCAACAGCCTTTGCTCAGAATTCCAAGCTCGGGAACGGTGGCTCCAAGCATCGCGAGGGCGCCAAGGGGCATTGGACGAATCACGGCCATCATGCACTGATGCGCATCGCAGCCTTCGACGCTGTCGGCGGCTACGATGAAACCTTCAGCCATAACGAGGATGCCGAACTCGACTACCGCTTGAAGCAGACAGGCTTCGGCATCTGGATGACCGATAAGACGCGGATGACCTACTATCCGCGCTCGACCATCTCGACACTCTTTCGCCAGTACCTCGGTTATGGCAGGGGTCGGGCCAAGAACATCCTCAAGCACGGCAGCATGCCCAATCTTCGCCAGATGCTTCCGCTTCTCGTCGTGCCGGTCTTCATCGGCGCGTTTCTTGCCGTCCTGAACTGGGCGGCCGTCATCCCGTTCAGCCTCTGGGCCGTTGCCTGCGTCGGCTATGGCTTCTGGATGGCCATCGGCCACAGGAACCCCTACGGCCCGCTTGCCGCCGTTTCGGCAATGGTGATGCACTTCGCCTGGTCAGCCGGTTTCTGGATGGAGCTTCTGAGCTTCCGCGGCAGAAAGGTCTCCTCATGAGCGACGTGAAACCCATGCAGATCGACATTGGCGTTTGCACCTATCGCCGCCCTTCGCTTGACGAAGCGCTGCTTTCGCTTGCGGTCCTCGCCGTGCCTGATGGAGCAACGCTGCGAATCATCGTTGCTGACAACGACAAGGTTGCGAGTGCGAAGGAACGGATCGATGCGCTTCGCCCGACCATTCCGCATGAAATTGCCTATGTGCATTGCCCGGCGTCGAACATCTCGATTGCGCGAAACGCCTGCCTGGACAACGCGACCGGCGACTTCCTGGCCTTCATCGACGATGATGAGGACGCCAGCGAGGAATGGCTGGTGGAATTGCTTGCCGTTGCCAGCAAGACCAAGGCGGATGCCGTGCTCGGCCCTGTCCGCAGTGTCTATTCCTCGACGGCGCCGAATTGGATGCGCGAGGGTGACTTCCACTCGACCCTGCCCGTCTGGGTCGGCGGCGAAATCCGCACCGGTTACACCTGCAACGTCCTCCTTCGCCTGGATTCGCCCCATGTGGCCGGTCGTCGTTTCAACCTCGCGCTCGGACGTACCGGCGGCGAGGACACGGAATTTTTCAGCCACATGCATGCCGAGGGCGGCGGGATCGCCTTTGCGCCCGAGGCCTACGTCTATGAACCGGTGACTGAAAGCCGCGCCGGCCTGTCCTGGCTTGCCAAGCGCCGCTTCCGTTTCGGCCAGACACATGGGCGGCTGCTTCAGGAAAAGAACACCGGCTTGCAGAGACTGAAACAGATCGGCCTTGCCGCCGCTAAGGCAATCTTTTGCTACGGCGCGGCACTTGCCTGCATCTTTTCCCCGATCCCACGGTATCGCTACGTCCTTCGCGGCCTCATGCATACCGGGGTCGTCAGCGGTCTGTTGGGCGTTCGCGAAATCCGTCAGTACGGAACGGCGGAGGCTGCATGATGCAAACCCAGCCCGACGTCAGCTTCATCGTCGCCGCGTACAACGCGGCGCAGACGCTCGCCAATGCGATCGATAGCGCGCTTGCACAACGGGGCGTTTCGGTCGAGGTGATCGTTGCGGATGACTGCTCGACGGACGAGACGAGAGCCATTGCAGAAAGCTACGCCGACAGAAACGTGAAGCTGCTGGCGCTTGCGCGCAACGGCGGGCCTGCCGCAGCGCGCAATGCGGCGTTGTCTGCCGCGACCGGCCGCTGGCTTGCCGTGCTCGATTCCGACGACACGGTCGAACCGGAGCGGTTGCGGCGCATGATCGAGCGCGCCGAGAAGGCTGATGCTGAGATTGCCGTCGACAATCTCCGAGTCATTCGCGCCGACGGCACGCCGCCTGAAACAATGTTTACCGAACAATCGCTGGCGGACACGCCGGAGCTGACGCTTCCTGTATTCATAAGATCGAATGCCCTGTTTCAGACAACGCATAACTTTGGTTATCTCAAGCCGATCTTTCAGCGCGCCTTCATCGAGCGGCATGGACTTTGCTTCAACGAATCCCTGAAAGTCGGCGAGGACTATCTGTTCCTCGCCTCGGCCATGGCTCTTGGTGGGCGCTGCGTGATCGAGCCAATCGCCGGCTACGACTATCAGATCCGCGAGGGGTCGATTTCACGCGTTCTCGCCCTTCACCACATCGATGCCATGATCGAGGGGGATAAGGCTTTCCTTCGAGATCACACGCTGGATGCGGAGGCGGCCGCCGCACAGGAGTTTCGCGAACGAAGCCTCCGCCGAGGCCGCGCATTCCTCATCCTCGTACAGAACATCAAAGACCGGTCGATCTCCGGAGCGATCAAGACGGCCTGGAGCAATCCGTCGGCAGTGGCGCATCTCAGGATGCCGATTGCCATGCGGATCCATCGCGCACTCGCGCCGCTTCGCCAACTGGTAAGCCCGCAGACCGACCTCACAGCCATCGATGGCGTGACCCGCTCCCGCAAAGGATAGAGCCATGAACCAACGGAACCTGACCTTGCACAGTTCTCTGCCCAAAGCGGCCGACGATTCCGATTCCTTCATCGACATCGATCGCCTGATCGCCATTGTTATCCGCCGCGCCGGCTCGATTGCACTCTGCGTTGCCGCAACAGTGACGCTCGCCGTTGTCTATCTGCTCTTCGCAACGGCGCAGTACACGTCGATGACGCAGATCCTGCTCGACGACGATATTGCGAAATACGCGCAGGATCCGACGCCGGCGGCCAGCGCACAGCAGGTCGACATGCAGATCGCCAGCGCCGTCGAAATCCTGAAGTCGAACGAGCTTGCGCTTCGCGTGGTCGATGCCGAGAAGCTTCAGGACAATGAGACGATCCTCGATCCTGCGAAATCGCCCGCCGCGCTGATCAAGTCCGGGATGAAGCTGATTGTCACCGCTTTGGCGCCTGGTGGCCCGCCGGTAACAGAAGACGATGCTCGCAACGGTCGTCGCCAGAAGGCGGCAGCCTTGCTACAGGAGGCCGTGGCGGTATCGCGGGTCAATCGCAGCTCCGTTCTCGCCGTTTCCTTCCGCTCGACCGACAAGCTTCTCGCGCAACGGATCACCAAGGCATACGCCACTGCCTACCTCAATGACCAGCTGAACGCCAATTTCGATGCCACGGAAAGCGCCTCAGTGTGGCTGCAGCAGCGCCTCGCAGATCTTCGCGAACGGTCGCAGCAGGCAGCACTCGATGTCGCGAAGTTCAAGGCCGAGAATGGCCTGACGTCCGCCAATGGTGAGCTGATGTCGGAACAGCAGCTTGCCGACCTCAACAAGCAGTTGATCGTCGCCCAGGCCGACAGCGCCAGCGCTTCGGCCCGCTACAACCAATTCAAGTCGATCGTCGACCTGGGCCCCGACAACGCTGTCAACAACGCGGCAATCTCGTCCGGTCAGACGGACAACACAGTGATCCAGGACCTGCGCACCCGCTACATCTCGGTGAACAAGCGCGAACAGGAGGTCACGACGAACTTCGGTGAGGACCACCCGCAGGCCGTCGCCTTGCGTGCCGAAAAGCAGGATTTGACTCGCCAGATCTATCAGGAACTGCAACAACTGACCTCCAGCTACCGCAACGAGTTCGAAGTCGCCCGCTCGCGGGAAGCCTCGCTGCGCCAGAACATCGAACACCTGACAGGCAAGAATTCGGAGGCCGACAAGTCGATTGTCCAGCTCAATGATCTCGAGCAGCGGGCAACTGCCTTGAAGACCCTCTACGAATCCTACCTCGGCAAGTACGAGGAGGCGTCGCAGCAGCAGTCCTTCCCGATTGCCAAGGCCCGCGTGATCTCTGAGGCTGGCGTCCCGGTTTCGCCATCCAGCCCGAAGAAGACCATGACACTCGGCCTTGCCATTGTCCTCGGCCTGATGGCCGGCGGTGCGCTCACGGCCTTCCAGGAATTCCGGGAGCGCTTCTTCCGTGTTGAAGGCGACGTCAGGACGATCCTTGGCCTCAAATTCCTCGGCTATTTGCCGCTGATCGGCAAGCCGCCGCGCGAGGGCAAGATCTTCCGGCCCCGTGCCAATCCTGCGCTGGCCCCTGCCGAAGCGGCCGCCGATTCCGGCGCGACCTTCGAACGCATCATGCGTGTCGTGCTCGAAGCGCCGCGCTCGGTCTTCGCCGAAACCCTGCGCAACGCGAAGCTTGCGAGCGACGTCATGTTCCAGGGCAAATCGGACCGCGTCATCGGCGTCGTCTCGGCGATGCCGGGAGAAGGCAAGTCGACCACGGCGGCCAACTTCGCGGCGCTTCTCGCCTCCAGCGGCAAGCGCACGCTGCTCATTGACGCCGACCTTCGCAACCCCGGCCTGACGCGCATGCTGAGAACCCCTCCGCAGCAGGGGCTCGTCGAGGCTGTTCTCGGTGAGGTTCCGTGGGCGAGTGCCGTCAAGGTCGATCCTGTGACGAAGCTGGCAATCCTACCGGTTCTGCCGAACGATCACCTCATGCACACCAGCGAGTTGCTTGCCTCGCAGGGCATGTTCAACCTCATGGAAAATGCACGCAAGATGTTCGACTACATCGTCGTCGACCTTGCGCCGCTCGGCCCTGTCATCGACGCCAAGGCATTTGCCCCGCAGGTCGACGGCTTCCTGTTCGTGACCGAATGGGGCTCGACGCCAACGAGTGTCGTGCGCGACCTTCTAAACGCCGAGCCGCAGATCAAGTCCAAGATTCTGGGTGTGATCCTGAACAAGACCGACATGACCGAGCTCGGCAAGTTCACCAACTTCGGCGGCACCGAACGCTACCGCCACAAATATGTGAGCTACTACACCGAAGAGACGTCAAAGAAGCGGGAGCCGGCAGAAGCCGGCGCCTGATCAGGTCTGGAATAGATGCACGCGCCCTTTCCATAGCCTGGCAACCGTGAGTTTGCCAGTGTGGAAGGCCGCGGTATCGAGGTTTAGTCTTGTCGGCAGAACCTCCGGCTCGTCGTTCGGCGTATGGCCGTGAACGATTAGCTTCGGCAGTGGCTGACGACTCTCGAAAAAGCGATGACGGATGAAAACAAGGTCCTCGTCGCTTTGTGCATCGATCGGCAGCATGGGATCGATGCCCGCATGCACGAAGAGCACATTCGGCGTATCGACGAAAATCGGCAGGGAACGCAGAAAATTCACGTGCGGCTTCGGAATCGACTTCTTGATGAAGCCATCGAGCTTGGCGGCAGTCGAAAAAACCAGAGGCAGTTGCTCCGGATCGAGCCCGTAGGAGCGCAGCAACGCATCCGAGCCCATTCGCATCCAATCCGAAAAGGAAACCAGACCGTCAAGATAGTCGAGCATCGTGGTCTCATGGTTCCCGGTCAAGCAGATGCGATCGAAATTTTCGGGCGGAAGCGCCATCAGGTGCGAGATCACCTGTGCCGATGACGGCCCGCGATCAATGTAGTCGCCGAGCGTGATGATCAACTTTCGCCCCGGGATCGCGGCAGCATCATCAATAATCGCCTGCTCCGCCTTCTGCAGCAGGTCAAGTCTGCCATGAATGTCGCCAATGGCGTAGATCGGAATATCGCCGGGATCCAGTTTCAGCCGCTCACGGACGGTCGAAGGCATGTTGAACCTCTCATTGAGTGCGTCGAAGCATCACAACGCTTCGCATTGGTGCAATCAAACGACAATAAAATTCAATCGCTCGTGCATTCGTAGAAAAACGCGCCTTATCATTGCACCTGCGATCCATCAATCCTAGAGGCACAACTGATGGGAGGAGTGATGGGAACCGTATCGCGGTTTCATGACCGGACAAGACCCGCGGCGCACCGTATCGAAAGCGAGGAAGAGGCGATAGCGACCGCACGCCGCCTTGCTGCGGACTTCGCGCTGCAGGCGAGCGAGCGGGATATCAATCGGGTCTTTCCTCGCGCAGAACTCGACGCCCTTTTTCAGTCGGGACTGACAGCCGTCACAGTTCCCCCGGAGAACGAGGGGCTGGATGTCGCCAACGCACTTCTCGGCGAGATCGTCGCCATTATCGCCGAGGGCGATTCTTCGATTGCCGAGTGCCTTGAGCATCATTTCACGGTCCTCGAACAGCTCCGGAACGACCCGAGCGAAGAGCGAAGAGACTTGCTCTTCGCTCGCGCGCTGGCCGGTGATCACTTCACGGCGACGGCCTTCGACAAAGTGGGCGCTGCCAGTCCGCTTGGCGCCACTTATGAGCTGACGGGACGGAGCCTGCGGTCCCCTGGCCTTCTCTTCGTCGATTGGATCGTGGCCGACGCAATCGATGCTGAGGGCGAGCGGGTTCGCTTCTATCTTGCCCGCGAGAGCGAAGGCCTGCAAATCATCGATGACTGGGATGGTTTCGGGCAGAGGACAAATGGTGCCGGCACGGCCGTCGCCCAGGGCGTCACCGGCGACGCGAAAGCCGCAACGGACGATGGACCGCAACGTCACACAACGGCTTCGGCCCTGGCTGCTCTGCTCCATGCAGGCACGGACCTCGGTATTGCTCGAGCCGCGCTCGCCAACCTTCGGGAGTCCCCGCGCTCAGTCAGCATCGGCAGGCTTGCACTCTCCGTGCAAGCGACTGCCGCACTTGTCGAGAGTGCCGGCGGTAAACTCGATTTTTCGCAGGTCGGCCCGTCCGCCGGCACGGTTGATGCCGCGTTCTTTTCTGCGTGCGCCGCCAAGATCACCGCAAGCCGGACGGCCCTTGATGTCGCCAACGCACTGTTTGAACTGTCGGGCAACGGAGCGACAAGCATCGGCCGCAATCTCGATCGACATTGGAGAAACGCACGCATTCGCGCCAACGACGCGGCCGCTGACGATCTCTACCGAGCGGCGGCAGCGCACTATTTCGGCGGCTAACGCTTAGTTGGCGACCGAGAGAGCCGCTTCTTCGTCGGCATCGTCCAGCGTGTTGCCGGATGCGACGAATTGCTCGAGCGTCATGTTGTCGAGAATGTCGGCGATCGCGTCCCGGACCTCGGTCATGGAGCGCCGCACCTGACAGTTCTCGGGATCGGAACAGTCGTCGCAGGCTTCGAAGGCCGTTCGGCTGGCGCAGCGAATAGGTGCCAACGGGCCATCGAGTGTGCGGATAACATGACCGATCCGAATTTCGGATGCCGGGCGCGACAACGAGTAACCACCACCCGGGCCCTTCTTCGATCGAAGAATGCCGACATTTCGCAATTCCAAGAGAATTGTGTCGAGGAATTTCTTCGGAATGTTGTTGCGCGAAGCAACGTCGTTGATGAAGGCAGTTTCACCGGGCGCGAGCCGCGCCAGGTCGACCAGCGCCTTCAAACCATACTTTCCCTTTTTCGTCAGCATTTTCTTTTGCCTTACGCCCCCAGTACTCCATCCCCATTATTCAGCAAATAACGCCAAAAGCGTGAACACACAACAAATAGCTATTATTTATATAGTTTATATTCGCCTTCCGCTCGGCTGAAGACGTGTCGGCGCTTGCGCTCGATTTCTCGGCGCAATGGTCTTTTTCGGTTTCAAGCAACCGTTGAAAACCCGATGGAAACGCTGGCAAATCTGGAACCCGATGCCGGGCCGATTTCGCTCTACCATGCAAATCGGACCCTGCTGCCGGCAAAGACCCGCGCCTTCATCGACTTCATCACCGACCGCTTCCAGAAGGACCGGCTGGCCGAGCGTTTTGACGGGAGCTTCGGCTAGATTCACGGCTCCTGCAGGCGAAATAACTCGACCTTCTCCGAGAACCCCTTGAGCGCATGCCGCCCAGCCGAGACGGCTTCGGCGCACGCCTTTTGCTGGAAGGCGTCGGACATCAGGAGCGGGACGCGAAGATCTCCGCACGCCGTCTGGATGCGGCTGACCAGATTCACATCGGGGCCGATCAACGTGAAATCGAGGCGACGGCCGGAGCCGATATTGCCGTAGCTGACTTCGCCGTGGTGCAGGGCGATGCCGACATTGAGAGCAATTTCGTCGAACTCGAACCCGTCAATTTCACGCAGGATGTCCCTGGCGGCGGTCAATGCCGACGCGCTGCTGCGGCCCGCATCGTACCCTGGAAAGAACGCAAGAACGGCATCGCCCATAAACTTCAACACTTCGCCGCCCTCGCGCGTGATGGGTGGAATCACCTTGTCAAAATAGGCGTTCAGCAACTCGAGCACCCTGTCGCCAGCGAGCTGGTTCGATATCTCGGTAAAGCCACGCAGGTCGCAAAGCAGCAGCGCTGCCTCAATGGATTCGATTTCGCCCTGTCGGATCTGCCCGGCAAGGATACGCTGGGCCGTCAGGGGGCCGACATAGGTATCGAGCAGACTGAGTTCGACCTGACGCATCACCCGCAACTCGCAGGTGTTGCGCAACGCCGGCAGGATCCGCTCCAGAACTTGGATTTCAGCTGGCGTGAAGCCGCCCGCCCGCCGGGTACCGAAGGCGGCCGCGCTCACTGGCCCATCGGCATTGCAGAGCGGCGCGATCATCAATTGCTGAAGCCCACGACCTGCAAAGACATCGATGTCCTGCCAGCGTCCGTGCGCGCTGTCGCCAGACCAGACAACAAGCGGCTCACGGCTGTCCATGACCTTGCGCAGCGGGCTATTGGCAAAAATCTGGCGCGCACCATGCTCGCGATCGTGAATCTCGACTGGATCGCCCGGAGCCCAGGCAAGCGTTCGGCCGATAAGCTCCGGATGAAGCGTCATGAGGTGAAGCGTCAAGCGATCGATCGGCAGACCAAGCACCCGCAGGCGGCGACCAAGGGTGGAGATCAGGCCGGGCTCATCGAGGGCGTGGCATTCATCGCCAGAGACCCACTCGATCAATGAAAGCAGAGAGCTGGCGGAACCCGCTGCGCGGTCGCCGCTCATCACCCGAGTTTCGGTTTTTTCTAATTCGACGATACGGTTCATGGCATTCTCCCGGAAACGGGCGCAGGCGCTAGTGGGCGCCGCTCTCGGACAGATGGCCCGGCTTCTTCAACCAGAGCGTTGCAAGCAGTGCGACGAGCAATGCGACACCGAGCAGAAAGAATGTGTCGCTGAAGGCCATGATATTGGCCTGCCTGCGGAGCTTGAGCGCGATGGCGACGACGGCCTTGTGCGTGGCAACGGCCTGATCGCTGACACCGTGGTTCATGAAGTAGGCGGTCAGTTTTGCGACGCGATCCCGCGTTGCTTCCTCAAAAACGCTGACCGAGTTGGTCAAGATGTTGGAGTGAAACTGCTCGCGCTTGGTCAGGAAGGTCTGCAGGCTGGCGATGCCGACAGCGCCCCCGAGGTTGCGCATCATGTTGAAGAGCGCGGAAGCGGAGCCCGCGTTCTCCTGTTCGATGCCTGCCGTGGCGATGGCCGAGAGCGGCGCGAAGACAAGCGCCTGTCCGACGGCGCGAATGACATTTGGCCAGAAGAGCTGATCGCTCGCATAGTCTCCGGTCATGTGGACGTTCATGAAGTTCGACGCGGCAAACAGCGAGAAACCGACAGCGATCAGTAGACGGACGTCAAAGCGTTTCATCAGACGGGGCACCAGCGGGATCAACAGCAGCTGCGGGATGCCCGTCCAGGCGAGTACCATGCCGATCTGTTCAGAGTTGTACCCTTGGATGCGCGACAGATAGATTGGAAGAACGAAGGCAGAGCCATAAAGGGCGACCCCGAGAAGGACGTTCGCCACAATGCCGAAGCCGAAGTTGCGACGGACGAGAAGCCTGAGGTTTAGGAGCGGATGAGCCGTCTTCAGCTCGATAATGAGAAACAGCGTCAACGAGACGACAGCGATGACCGACAGCCGGACGATGAAGTCCGATCCGAACCAATCCTCCTTGTTGCCCTCCTCCAGCACCGTCTGTAAGGCGGCAAGGCCAATTGCCATGGTAATGATGCCGGGCCAGTCGCCCTTGGCGAGCAGGCCCAGTTTCATTGGAGCGCGATCGAGCGAAGCCCAGAGCATTCCCACCATCAGCAAACCGGGAACCAGGTTGACGTAGAAGATGAACTGCCAACCATAGTTCTCAGTCAGATATCCGCCGATGGTAGGCCCGATGGCCGGAGCGAAGGTCGCCGAGAGCGCAAAGAGTGCCAGACCGATCGGCTGTTTGGGCTTGGGAAGCAGCGTGATAATGATGGTAAACGCCATCGGAATCAGGACACCGCCAGCAAAGCCCTGGATAGCACGCAGCACGATCATCTGCTGGAGGTTCGTTGCGAAAGCGCAGGCGACCGAGAATATTAGGAAGAGAACGGCGTTGGTCAGAAGATATTTACGCACAGAAAAGACCTGAGCGAGCCAGCCGCTGAGAGGGATAACCACGATCTCCGCGATGAGGTAGGAAGTCGAAATCCAGCCGCCATCGTCCTTGCCTGCGCCGATCGCCCCCTGGATATCCGCGAGCGAAGCGTTGACGATCTGGATATTGAGGACGGCCATGAAAGCGCCGAGCGTCGAACCGACAACTGCGCTCCACATGCGCCAGGCGCTCATCGCGACAGCAGGCTTCGAAGCCGCTGCGGCCGCAGGATAGCGGCCCGAATTGTTGGCGACGATCTGAAGAGTAGCCATGACGTTTCTCCTTCCGGCTTTGCGGAAAACAATCTCATGACGAGGTTCGGCTGATAATTCGGGAAAGGAGGGAAGGATCATCCAGTCAGGCTGGATAATCCTTCCCTAAGAGGACGGCCTACCGGGTGGCGGCTTTGGTGTCGATTTCGGGCTCGACGGACATCCCGGCGCGCAACAAACCGCTCATACCCTCGTCGTCGATGACGATCTTGACCGGGATGCGCTGGACGATCTTGGTGAAATTGCCGGTCGCATTGTCAGGCGGCAGCAGCGAGAACTCCAATCCGCTCGCCGGCGAAATGCTGTCGACATGGCCTTTGATTTCCACATCGGGGAAACTGTCGACCTTGACCTCGACAGGCTGCCCGGCACGGACGTTGGTCAACTGCGTTTCCTTGAAGTTGGCGACGACATAGACGGAGTGCAGCGGCACGACGGCCATCAGTTGTGTGCCCGAAGTGACAAACTGTCCGACTCGAATGGTGCGGGCGCCAATGGTGCCGTCAACCGGCGCAACGATCTGTGTGTAGGAAAGATTGAGCTCTGCCTGGTGCTGGGCAGCGGCTGCGCGGTCGCGTTGGGCGACAGCCTGATCGCGCTGAGTCTGCAGCACCGGAATCTTCTTTTCTGTGGCAACCAGTGCAGCCTGGTCTCGCTGAAGCGCCGCCTGCGCCTGGTCGCGAAGAGACTGGCTCTGTTCGGCCCGCGATTGGGTCCCGGCGCCGTTGCTGATCAGCCGCTGCGAGCGGGCCGCATCGGAACGGGCAAAATCCAGCGTCGCCTGTGATGCATCGATTGTCGCCCTGGCTTGGCCGATGATCGATTGTTGCAGTTCGATCTGCGCATCGAGATTCGTGAGGGCTGCTGCGGCAGCCTTGACGTCGGCCTTTGCCTGGGACAATGCGGCCTGATGGTCGCGATCATCGATCTTGGCGAGCACCTGGCCAGCCTTCACCGCATCGTTGTCGTTGACAAGAACTTCGGCAACGTAACCGGAGACCTTCGGCGCAACCGTCGTATAATCAGCCTTCACATAGGCATCGTCCGTGGATTCGATGAAGCGGTCCACCGTCCAATAGTGATGACCATAGTCGACTGCAAACGCGACACCGGCAAGAAGCGCAGCCGCAACGATCGTCCGTTTGACGATCTTGCGCCTGTTGTGGCCTTTGGCTTCGACGGCAGGGGCGACATCCGCGGCCGGCGCAGCCGGGGCTTCGGTGACCCGTGCCAGCTGGGGGTCGCCGGCAGCCTCGAACGCTTCCTTGCGAGGTAATTCGACCATTGTCCTTCTCCAGTGGTTTGCCTCGTCAGCGAGGCCCAATTCGATGAGACGGACAATGCGTTGTTACGCACGTTCTGATAATCTGCTTAAATCGGGAAGGATCATCAACTCAGAGCGGATAATCGGGGAACGCAATGGACAGGCTGACAAGCCTCACAGTCTTTGGTCGCGTGGTGGAGTGCGGCGGCTTTTCCGCGGCGGCGCGCCGTCTCAACATGTCGGTGACAATGGTTGGCAACCACGTGCAGTCCCTGGAGGATAGGCTGGGCGTCCGGCTACTCAACCGCACGACGCGCAAGGTCAGCCTCACGGAAACCGGTAAATACTACTACGAACGCTCGGCTCAGATCCTGGCCGACCTCGAGGAAGCCGATAACACCGCCGGAGCGATGAGCTCGACGCCGCGCGGCACGCTCAAGGTCTATACCAGCGCAGCCATCGTCCGTTTCCTGTTGCCGCTTGTCAGCGAGTATCTTGAACTTTACCCCTCGATCGCCCTCGACTTGAATGTCGGGGAACGCATGATCGATATGGTCGAGGAGGGTTACGACCTGGTGATCCGCACCGTGCCGCCGCCGGATTCGAGCCTCGTCGCCAGGACGCTGACACCGTGGAGGCACCTCCTCGTCTGCTCGCCAAACTATCTTGAGAGCCATCCGATGCCGCAGGTACCGGCGGATTTGGCCAACCACAACTGCCTGCAATATACCTACTACCCCTACGGAGACGAGTGGCGCTTCGAAGGCGCCGATGGCGCCCAGGCGAGCGTGAAGATCGGCGGCAACGTCGTATCGAACAGCGCCGAGACGCTACGGCACCTCACGACGACGGGCCAGGGCATCTTCCTGGCGCCGAGTTTCGTTGTGTTCGACGACATCGCCTCCGGAAGATTCATCCGGATGATGCCCGACTATCGCGCCGTCGAGTTCAGCATCAACGCCGTCTATCCGAACCGCAGTCACCTGCCGACGAAAGTTCGCCTGTTCATTGACCTGCTCGCGGAACGCTTTGCGGAGCACCGGAAATGGATGACGTGAAGGGTTGGCTCAGTTCGAGTTTTGCGTCGGGAGCGGCGCGGCGTTCGGACTGCTAACCCCCACCGGCGCTCTTGGCGCGGGGCCGGTGCTGCCGCCGCTCCAAACGCTGAGTGCCAAGACGACCATCGCCACCACGAAGACGACGGCACCAAACAACGCCCAGGCGGAAACGCTTCGCCCTTCCTTGGACAAGGCCCTTTCCTGCGCTTCGTAGGCAGTGTGCTGATCAGTGGAGTGATCGTCCGGCCTGTTGTCATTTTCGGTCATCGTTGCA
The DNA here is from genome assembly GCF_020166565.1 of Rhizobium sp. 3T7. Taxonomy (NCBI): domain Bacteria; kingdom Pseudomonadati; phylum Pseudomonadota; class Alphaproteobacteria; order Hyphomicrobiales; family Rhizobiaceae; genus Rhizobium; species Rhizobium sp. 3T7. Next base: position 96,462 of record NZ_JAIQXS010000014.1, on the reverse strand, counting down.
CCTCGGCAACGAAACGCAGCCGGTGTTCGGCAAGTTCCAGGAGATCAAATCAGAGGATCGCGGCCTTGGGCGACGCTGAGGTTCAGTTCGCGAGCGATGTCCTCTGCATCCCTCTTGCTCAGGCCGACGAAATCCCTTCCGTCCGTTGCCGCCGGCAGCGACGTCAAGGTATCGATGATCGTCCACCTTCCACGCAATTCCTGACGGATCTCGTAGCGGGGGAGATCTTCAGATGGACAAGGTTCATCCGTCACGTTTTTCACCGCTCCCTCAGTGTTCTCCTGGATCTTATCTGCCGCGATGCGCCGCTTTTGCAAGGCACTCTTTGGCCTAGCCCTTTACGTCAGGAACATTGGCTTTCAATTCCTTTAGCCATATCCGGGCGTTACCGTCTGATGGTGCACGCCAATCCCCACGCGGAGACAGCGAACCGCCAGACGTCACTTTCGGGCCATTCGGCGATGCCGACCGCTTGAACTGGCTGATCGTGAAGAACCGGAACAGGAAAACCTCCATCCAGTGCTTGATCACAGGCAGATCGAAGCTGCGGCGCTTGTCGGCGGGGAAATGCGGCGGCCAGACGCCCGCCTCGGCATCCCGCCAGGCATTGTAGGCGAGGAAGGCGATTTTCGAGGGGCGAAGGCCGAAGCGCGTCGTGTAGTAGAGCGCGAAGTCATGCAAATCATATGGCCCGATCTTGTCCTCCGTGCTCTGCATGACGCCGTTCTCATCGGCGGGAACCAGTTCGGGCGAAATTAGCGTGCCAAGAATACGCTCCAATGTCGCATTTGCTTCCGCATCGAAATCACCGGAACGGATCACCCAGCGGATCAGGTGCTGGATCAAGGTCTTGGGCACCGATGCATTGACGTTGTAGTGGCTCATCTGGTCGCCGACGCCGTAGGTCGACCAGCCGAGACCGATTTCCGACAGGTCTCCCGTACCGAGCACCAGCGCATTGCGCTGGTTTGCGGCACGGAACAGGAAGTCCGTGCGCAGGCCGGCCTGAACATTTTCGAAGGTCGTATCGTAGACAGGCTTGCCGCCTGCGAATGGATGCTTCAGGTCCTTCAACAACTGCAGCGCCAACGGTCTTATGTCGACTTCCTCCGCGGTGACGCCCATGCTCCGCATCAGCGCCCAGGCGTTCGACTTGGTTGCGTCGCCCGTCGCGAATCCCGGCATGGTGAAACAAAGAATATCCGAGCGCGGCCAGCCGAGCTGGTCGAAGGCGCGCGCCGCAACGAGCAACGCATGGGTGGAATCGAGACCGCCCGAAATACCGATGCAAAGCCGCTTGATGCCCGTCGAGCGCAGCCGCTTCATCAGCCCCTGCACCTGGATGTTGAATGTTTCGTAGCAATCCTGATCGAGGCGGCTTTCATCAGCCGGCACGAAGGGGAAGCGCGCAACGTCGCGCTTCAGGCCGATATCGCCTTTCGGCTTCCTGAACTGGAACGCTACCCACCGGAATTCGTGCCCCGCCGTGAGGTTGAGCGTCGCCGCATCATTGAACGTGCCGGTCCGCAACCGCTCGAGCCGCAACCGCTCGACATCGATATCTGCCACGCACATCTGCGACGTCGTCGGGAAGCGATCGGTTTCGGCAAGGAGGCCGCCGAGTTCGTAGATGCAGGCCTGACCATCCCATGCGAGATCAGTCGTTGATTCGCCCGGGCCGGCGGCCGAATAGACATAGGCCGACAGGCTGCGCGCCGATTGCGCCGAACACAGAAGCTTGCGAGTGTCGGCCTTTGCGACCGTTATGTTGCTGGCCGAAAGGTTGGCGAGGATCAACGCACCCGCCAGCGCGCCGAAATCGCTTGGTGGCGCCGGAGCCCAGAGATCTTCGCAAATCTCGATATGGAAGACGAAATCGTCCATATCCTCGGCTGCGAAGATGAGGTCCGTGCCGAATGGCACCTTCTCGCCGGCGACACGAATACTTTCGCCGCGGACGCCTCGCCCGGACGCGAACCAGCGCTTCTCGTAGAACTCGCGATAGTTCGGGAGGTGCATTTTCGGAACGACACCGAGAACACGGCCCGCATGAATGGCGACAGCGCAATTGTAGAGCCGCCCGCCGGTCTGCAGTGGCGCACCGACTAGAAGTACCGGCGTGAGATCGCGACTTGCCCGGACAACCTCGGCGATCGCAGCATCCACACCCTTGAGAAGCGCGTCCTGCCCCAAAAGGTCGTCGATCGCGTAGCTCGAGATTCCGAGTTCGGGGAACACCATGAGGCCAACGCCCTCGGCATGCCCCTGGCGCGCCAGCTCCAATGTTGCCCGCGCGTTGAAATCGGGATCGCCGATCTCGCAATTCGGCGTACAGGCCGCCACGCGGACAAAACCTTGATCATAAACCGAATAGAAATTCACCAATGCCTCCAGCAGCCAAGCGCCTGATGACTGACCATTACATCCAAATGCCTCCAGGCAAAACCTGATCTCGCACTGCGAACAGCCTTATCCGACATCGCTCATGCAAGCTGCAAACAGTATCCTGTAAAATGAAGGGCTTACCAACAGTTGCGAAAGGGAAAACCCGCGAAACTGCCCAAACAAAAATTGCGAAACTGTCATAAAACTATGGAAGAGTCAGCCTATATCGCTCGCGCGCCACAGTTCGATTTACCCCTCTTCCAGAGCGATGAATGTCTAACCTTATCCGCGTCCGTGCCGGGCTGCTTCGGGAAACACATCCCGGTGAGCGTCGCGTTGCGTTGACGCCGGACGATGTGCGGCGCCTTTCGCAGCGTATGTCGATTCGTTTCGAGCGCGGCTGCGGCGTCGGCGCTGGCCACGCCGACGACGCCTATATCGTCGCGGGGGCCGAGCCCGCCGAGTTCACTGACATGGTGTCCTCATCGGATATATTCGTCAGTGTGCGAAAACCAGCAGCCACGCGGATTTTCCCAGCGACAGCGGTTCTGATTTTCCTTGGCTCGAACGCAGCACCGGTGGCCGGTCTGCCAGCTGGACAACGGCCGCTCCATCTCGACATTGCCAGGCTCTCCGGGATGCAGGGTATCAAGGGTGCGGACATTTCATCGAGGCAGGCAGCAATTACCGGCCACGCCGCAGTACTGGAAGCGGCCAGGCAGTTCGGCATTTCGCATCCGATGCTGATGGTGGACCAAAGCTTTGTCCGGCCGGTCAAAATGGCCGCTTTGGGCAGCGACGCAGCAAGCCTGCAGGCACTGGCCACCGCGCGCCGCCTCGGCGCATTGACCCATGGCTTCAGCCTTGCCAAGAATTCGCAGGAGAAAATCGAACGGCTCGGTGCTAAATTCCTCGGCATGTCCTCGGAGTTGGCACGGCTTCGCCAAGAGCTTTCCGTTCCTCTGTCCAAGATGCAATTGATCACGACCAACGTCGTGATTCCCGGTCAAACTCCTCCCGTGCTGTTGGATGAGGACATGCTTTCGCAGCTGAGCCCGGGAACGGTCGTTGTCGATCTCGCCGCCGAAAGTGGCGGGAATTGCGCACTGACGCGAACCGACGAAACCATCAACGTCTTCGGCATTCGAATCATCGGCTCCACGATACTTGCGAGCGACGAGGCTGCCGAGGCGAGCCGCCACTTCAGTGATGGACTGAGAAATCTGCTGGAATACTTGATCGACGAGCATGGCGTTCTCAGGCTCGATTCCGGTGATCCCGTGGTGGCCGCGCTCACGGATAAAGCGAATCCAGTGAGGCGCATCGTGCTATGATTCCGGCACGCGACTGAAGAACCGCGTGACGATATGCTGCAGCGCAACATTGTTATCCGGATAACATCAACTACAAAAACGTGTTGAGTAACAATCAGTTATAGCCTGCGGTAGCAAATGCATCCTTGCGCAAGAATCGACAGTTGCCTTTGTGCAACACCGGAATTCCGCCTTGCAGCAGAACTCAATTTTGACTGTATCTATTATTGATACATTTAATCGGAAATGTAATTTGGCGCCGCGGACGTACCGCGTTTCCCGCAAGGGCTTGTACGAAACAATTTGGGGTAGGTAGAGCCGGTTTCGGCAGTAATGACCTGTGCCCAATCGACAGAAGATTGGACTGATTATGAACATTAAGATGATCCTCATGAGCTCGGCGGCAGCCTTGGCTGCTATCTCGAGCGCGCAGGCTGCTGACGCTATCGTTGCTGCTGAACCGGAACCGGTTGAATACGTCCGCGTCTGCGACGCTTACGGCAGCGGCTACTTCTACATCCCGGGCACGGAAACCTGCCTGAAGATCAGCGGTTACATCCGTTTCCAAGTCAACGCTTCCCCTAATGCTGTAACGGGCGGCGCTTCCACTTCCGGCACCTCTGACTGGGATGCCGTTACCCGCGGTCAGCTCCAATTCACTGCCAAGAGCGACACCGAATACGGTCCGCTGACGGGTGTCATTGTCCTTCAGACGAATGCCGACAATGCGTCCGGACAGATCGCAAAGCTCGACTCGGCTTACATCGACATCGCCGGCATCCGCGCCGGTCTGTTCTACAGCTGGTGGGACGATGGCCTGTCGGGCGAAACGGACGACATCGGCAGCAAGGTTACGCTGCATAACTCGATCCGCTATCAGTACGAAGCCGACAACTTCTACGCTGGCATCAGCGTTGACGAGCTGGAAGACGGCTACTACAGCACCGGCGAACAGCCGAACAACGTTGGCGTAGCAATCGGCATCGGCGGCAAGGCCGGCGTATTCGGCTACCAGATCACGGCTGGCTACGACACCGACAACGAAGAAGGCGCCGTTCGCGCCATGGGTACTGTTGCCATCGGCCCAGGCACCCTCGGCCTCGCAGCAGTCTACTCCAGCGGCCCGAACTCCTACTATCAGGCTGCTGAATGGGCTATCGCCGCCGAATACGCCATCAAGGCTACCGACAAGCTGAAGATCACCCCAGCTGCCCAGTACTACGGCAACTACGGCATCGTCGCTGGCGACTTCAACGACAACAACGACGCCTGGAAGGTTGGTCTGACGGTTGACTATCAGATCGTCGACAACCTCTATGCCAAGGCGACCGTCAACTACCTCGATCCGGACCAGGGCAACGACGTAACGTCGGGCTTCTTCCGCCTCCAGCGCGCATTCTAATCAGAAGCGGCGCCGCGTTTTCGCCTCTCTCTGCGGCTAAAGTCACGGAGGCAGCGCGGCGCCGCGCTTGAAAGTTTCTGATCAGATTGACCTCCGATCAGTTAGGAGGGGTGGCTCGGGTTCCCTGCCCGGCCGCCCCTTTCATTTTGACGATGAAGCTATTCGGCGGCGTGGCGATCGCGCACGAGGCCGGCATCCACCGGCTGCGGATGGCCGGCAGATTTTTGTGCCTCGAGGCGGCGTAGCTCCGCCACGCTGTCTTCGATGGTCACCGAACCGAGCATGTCGACGACGGCCTGCTCGGCTCGATCGCAAAGAAACTCCGAGAGATCGCCGATATTCTCGCCAACAAGGCCCTCATGCGGAATGTCGTGCCGGGTCGCCCAGATTTTCTTGTCGCCAGTCACGGCAGCATAGATCTGGCTGAGCAATATCTGGTCACGCGGTCGCGCCAAGCGGATGCCGCCCTTGCCGCCCTGGGCGGTGGCGAGGATGCCGCCTTCATTGAGCGGCAACAGCAGCTTGCGGACGAAGCTGGCGCTTGTATCGAGCCCTTGCGCAAGTGATTGGCTTGTGGTGCGGAGATTTGCCTCGTCGTTGACGGCCACACTGATGACAATCTGTAAAGCAGTCGAAAAGCGCGTGTCGATCATGCTGAGCTGGGCCTTGCGTCTGAAGCCAGAGCTCACAGATATTTGCCGCGCGAATTCATTGTCAAGAACGCTTGGTTGAAATCACGGCGACGTGACTGAAGCCTCGGGTAAGGCTCGTACATCGGCGACGCACCGCGAAATGAAGCCGAAGCCCAGGGTAACGGGGCCGTAGCCCTTCAGACCACATCCAGCTTCAGTGCCCCATCACGCGATTTCGATTTTACGCCGGCACTTACCTGCAATACGCTTCGCCCCGCTAGAAACTTCAACCAGGGAGAGACGCCATGAGACGTAGGTTTGCCTATATCGCGGCCGCTTTGGCCTTTTCAGCAGTTGGGGTCCATGCTCAGGACACCGCCATGAGCTTCTTCGTGACCAGCGTAAATCCGGGCAAGGGCGGCGATCTTGGCGGCCTCGCCGGTGCCGACGCATACTGCAACACGCTTGCCACAGCCGCAGGTGTGCCCGGCAAGACCTGGAAAGCCTATCTGTCCACCGACACTGAAAACGCAAAGGATCGCATCGGTTCCGGGCCGTGGCACAACGCCAAGGGCGAAAAAGTCGCCGACGACGTGGCCTCGCTGCACAGCGACAAAAACAACCTGACCAAGCAGACCGCCCTGAACGAGAAGGGTGAAGTCATTAGTGGCCGCGGCGATACACCGAACCGACACGACATCCTGACCGGCTCGAAAGCCGATGGTACTGCCGCGCCGGAAACATGCGGCAACTGGACGATGGGCGGCGAAGAGGGTGCCGCGATCGTAGGTCACAGCGACCGAACGGGCCTGAATGACTCCGCGGAAGCCAAATCATGGAATTCCTCGCACGCGACACGCGGCGGCTGCACGGTCAAGGCCTTCAACGGGACCGGAGGTGACGGCCTGTTCTACTGCTTCGCGGCCAATTGATCGGCAAGGGATTACGGAACGGTGGATCGCTGGCTAAAGCCAGCCGATCCGCCGAAGCAGCCAGAGCGTCGCTACCGATGTGACCGTCACAAACACGACGATGATGACGAACGCCCAGGTGTCGTTGACCCCCGGAATGCCTCCGACGTTCATCCCGAACAAGCCGGCCACCACGCTCGGCGGCAGCAGCAGCGCCGCCAGCGCCGCCAGCCGGTTGGAGTTGCGCGCAATGCGCTCGCTGATCACCGTCGAGAGGTCGTCGTGCAGAATGCCCGTGCGGTCGCGGATAGCGTCGAGGTATTCAATGAAGCGCATCAGCTTGTCGATCACCTCGCGCATCCGCAGCTTGTCGCGCTCAAAGAGCCATGGTGCGTCGTCATGCTCGATGCGGTTCAAAGCATCACGTTGCGGTGCAAGGTAGCGGCGAAGCTGCACGGAACGCCGGCGCAAGAGCTTGAGGCGCTCGCGGACCTCGCTTGCCTCACCGTGAAAGATCATTTCGTCAAGTTCGTCCACCTCCTCATCCATGGAGTCTAATACGGGCTCCAGGTCACGGACGAGCTTGTCGCCGATCAGCGCCAAAAGATCCCCGGTGCGATGCGGGCCCTTGCCTTTCTCTAGCGCCAGGCGAATGTCGCGAAGTGCGGTGATGTAATGGCCGCTGTCCCGTAGCGAGATGACTTTGTTGGCGTCGACCCACATGTGAAGCGGCACGAGATCGATGTCAGTCTGTTTCTCCGGCTCTTCGTCCGGCGCAGTCGCACACACGCCCCGAAGGATGATCAACAGGCCATCGTCGACTGGCTCGACGCGCGGCCGCGTCTCCTCTTCCAGAAGCGCTTCCGTCACGAAGCTATCGAGGCCACTTTCTCCCTTGACCCAATCGGCCGCCACTGCATGGTCTCGCTCGAAATGCAGCCAGATGATCCCATCGTCCGGCCTCCATCGTCGTGCCTGAGCCATGTCCAGCTGCCTGCAGCCGCCCTGCCCATCCAAGAGCAGGGCGAAGCGCAACCCGGGCTCCGCGCCGTAACTCAGCCTAGAGATAACTGTCCTCTCCATCGCGCACCGCATACAGCCAGAGGGAACCCAAAAATGCAGCCAACACAAAAGCTTGGCAACCCAAAATTCTAACAGGTCGCGATCAGGGCGCAAGACCGCCAGAAACAGCGCCATCGATATCACGCAGCCTATGATACGACGCTCCGCCAGCCGACGAATTCTCAAATAGGTCGCCTTCGTCTGCCGAGACGATTTCAACAACGACTATATTGGCGTATTATTCCCGAGTAACTTTGCGAGGCCGATCCAAGAAGGAGGGCCAGCTTGACCACGACAACCAGCGATCACCAAAATTGGTCACAAGGCTTCAACGCACCTAACCCAGGCGCAGCGCCGCGTAACGTTCGGGACCTCACCCAGGATGCCGATATTATCGTGCTGCTGCCCGATCCAGCCTCGGCACAGTCCTGCCTCGATCTGGCCGACGACGCTGCCGATGCCGTGCAGGATAGCATCGCCGCCGTACATATCGGTGCCGACCCACTGGCGATGCTTGTGTCGGCTGAGGAAATCGAACTGCAGATGCTGCGGGACCTCGAGGAAGGATCGACGCACGAGCGGTTCGAGCGCGTCAAGCGGCTCTTTGGCGAATGGAAACTCGGCGCTCCTCACCGGCAAAGCCTGGTGCTCGGCGATTGCCAGGGTGACTTGCGCCGCTGCGTCGGCGAGGTCTGTCAGAATGCGTCGCTTGTCATCACGCCCTACAGGGGCAACCTCGATGCACGTGATGTCTTCCACAATGTCCTTTTTCATGAAGGCAAGCTTGTGCTCGTCCCACCGGCCGGTGGCTACCGCGGACGTCTGTTGGACCACGTCCTGATCGGCTGGAAGCCGCATGACCATGCGCGGCGCACAATGGTTGCAGCAAGGCGCTGGCTCCTTGCCGCCAACCGCGTCACCGTCCTCTGCGTCGACGACAAGCCGAACAGGCACTACGAGACCACCGCGAGGGAAATCTGCCGTCAGCTGGGACTCGATGCCGAGATCGTCGTGACCTCGTCAACAGGCCGCTCAGTCGGCAACACGATTCTCGACTTTGGAGCATCGGTGAACGCGACCTGCATTCTGATCGGCGCGTTCAAGCACGGCTATCTGCTCGAATTGCTTCTCGGCCGCGTCACCTATCGCCTGCTGTCCCACGCCACTGTTCCCCTGCTGATGAGCCATTGATAGAGCGGCGAAGCGCACTATTGACGGAACTCCGATATTGCAGAGAATGCCGTCGACGGCTGCTTTCGGGCCCATTGTCGACATTGAAGTTTGTATTGATCAACCTCGCCATTTGGAAATTGTGCTTTGATAGACGTCGCAATCAAAGAGGGCGATCACCGCCCGAGCCCGTGATCGCGGCTTCGGCTGCCGGCCCGCTATGGGTTCGATCGGACAGCCTTTCAAAATGCAGACATTGTATCCGAATGTATCCAACGAACCGCAGGATACGGCAACATGCAAGCCTGGATGCCGCAAACATACGGCGGATACATCAAGGGCGTCACTAACAGTGCAATAAGGAAGATCGCGCGATGGAGCACATCGACCACATCCTGATCGTCGACGACGATCGCGAAATAAGGGAGCTCGTATCGAGCTACCTGCAGAAGAATGGCCTGCGCGTCACCGCCGTTGCCGACGGGCGGCATATGCGTTCCTTCCTCGAAGCAAATTCAGTCGATCTCATCATCCTGGATGTCATGATGCCCGGCGACGACGGCCTCGTTCTGAGCCGCGAGTTGCGTGCCGGCCGACACAAGGCCATTCCCATCGTCATGCTGACGGCCCGCACCGACGAAATGGATCGCATCATCGGTCTCGAGATGGGTGCGGACGACTACCTCGCCAAGCCTTTTTCGGCGCGCGAATTGCTGGCCCGCATCAAGGCTGTCCTTCGGCGCACCCGGATGTTGCCCCCCAATCTGCAGGTGTCAGAAGCCGGCCAGCTGCTGAGCTTCGGCAAGTGGAAGCTCGACACGACGGCACGCCATCTCGTCGATTCAGATGGAACGGTGATCGCACTCAGCGGCGCCGAATATCGCCTGCTGCGCGTCTTCATCGACCATCCCCAGCGCGTGCTCAACCGCGACCAGCTTCTCAACCTGACGCAGGGCCGCGACGCTGAGCTTTTCGACCGTTCGATCGACCTTCTCGTCAGCCGTGTCCGCCAGCGCCTCGGCGACGATGCCCGAGAGCCGACCTACATCAAGACGGTCCGCAGCGAGGGCTATGTCTTTTCCATGCCGATCGAGATCACCGAGGCCCGCTGATGGCGACGCACGCCCTTCTGAATGGATTTCGTCTGTGGCCGCGCACTCTCGGAGCGCGGCTATTTCTTATCCTGCTTGCGGGTCTCGCGATCGCGCATGCCATGTCGTTCACGGTGCTGTTCTTCGAGCGCTATACGGCGGCAAAGTCGGTGATGTTCAACACCCTCGAAAACGATATCTCGACCTCGATCGCCATCCTTGATCGCCTCCGACCGGACGAGCGCGCGGACTGGCTCGATCGCCTTGATCGGGGAAGCTACAGATTTGTTCTTGGGCCGGGCTTGCCGGGACAGCCCGCGTTCGACGCGCGCAGCACCGAAATTGCCGCCAAGATTCGGGCGGCGATCGGGCCGAAATATCCGATCACGGTCGAGACCATCCCCGGTCCGAACTTTCGCCTCCAGGCGCATTTGGCCCTCAGCGATGGCACGCCCTTGACGATCGACGTCAATCCCGCTGGCATCATGCCTCTCGCCGACTGGCTGCCCTATGTGCTCGTCACACAACTCGCGTTGCTGGTGCTCTGCAGCTGGTTTGCCGTGCACCAGGCCATTCGCCCTCTCGTCAATCTCGCAAGAGCCGCGGACACGCTCGATCCGAATGTGAAGGCCCCTCGCCTCAGCGAGACAGGGCCAAGCGAAGTCGCCTATGCCGCAACCGCCTTCAACGCAATGCGCGAGCGCATCGCCCAATATCTCGAGGAGCGCGTACAGATACTCGCGGCCATATCGCACGATCTGCAAACACCAATCACGCGTATGAAGCTCAGGGCAGAGATGGCCGAGGATTTCGGTGATAGAGACAAGTTGATGCAGGATCTCGCCGAGATCGAACGACTCGTCAAGGAAGGTGTCGCCTATGCTCGCAGCGCCCATGGCAATGTCGAGAAGGCCTCGCGCATCGACCTGTCTTCCTTCATCGAGAGCCTTGTCTACGACTATCAGGACACCGGCAAGGACGTTGCGATAACGGAGATGCGTGGCGGCGCGATCATGACACGGCCGCACGCCTTGAGGCGCGTTCTGGCCAATCTCATCGACAACGCGCTGAAGTTCGGCGGCAGCGCTGAGATCGAAGTGGAACGTCGGGCCGACGAGGCCATCGTCATCAAGGTGATGGATCATGGGCCCGGCATTCCCGATCACCAGCTGGAAGCCGTCCTCAAGCCATTCTTCCGCCTTGAGCAGTCGCGTAATCGCGACACCGGCGGAACCGGGCTTGGCCTCGCCATTGCTGTACAGCTGGCGACCGCGATCGGTGCATCGCTGACGCTGCGCAATCGGGACGGCGGCGGCCTTGTGGCCGAAATCGCGATCAATCAAACGGCGGCTTGAATTACGCACCGTCGGCACTGTGGAAAAAGCGGCAGCCCTTGACGGCCGCCGCTCAAAAATGGTCATCCGAGTATCAAAGGGAGTCCCGCCAAGAACTGCCGTTTCTGGATGGCGTCCCATGAGATGTACTCGGTGATGGCCAAGCCGACGATATCCGTCCTCATCGCAACGTCCCTGAGGAGACGGATGACGGTCTCCGGCTCCAGGCGACCTCGCGGTACGCCATCAAGAAATCCCGGCGGAACGTCCTCCCTCTTGGCTATCTCAGGGGATACATAGGCCCGTCGAGACTACTCCAACAGCGGTTATGGGCCGACAGCTGCGGTTGGTAGGATTTGCCACGAACACCGCAGAATTCAAACCAAAGTGAAATCGGAGGACGTCGCGGTCAGCCGCTGCGCTATCGCCGGGAAAACGATTAGAAGCGATCGACGTCAACCACGGCTTGGGCAAAGGCTTGCGGCGCCTCTTGTGGCAGGTTGTGACCGATACCGCCGGTGATCAGCCGGTGTTCGTACTTTCCCGAGAACTTCTTGGCATACGCCTCCGGCTGCGGATGAGGCGCACCATTGGCATCGCCTTCCAGCGTGATAGCAGGCACGCCAATGACCGGGAACTTGGCCAGCCGCGCTTCGAACTCGTCATACTTCCGCTCGCCCTTGGCCGCGCTGATGCGCCAACGGTAGTTGTGGATGGTGATGTCGACGTGATCGGGATTTTGGAGGGCGGCGGCGCTGCGGTTGAACGTCGCGTCGTCGAAATTCCACTTCGGTGACGCAAGCTGCCAGATGAGCTTGGCGAACTCGCTCCGGTATTGCTGATAGCCTTCGCGACCGCGTTCGGTGGCAAAGTAGAACTGATACCACCAGGCAAGCTCCGCCTTCGGCGGCAGCGGCGCCTTGTTGGCCTCCTGGCTGCCGATAAGATAACCGCTGACGGAAACCAGCGCCTTGCAACGCTCCGGCCAAAGAGCCGCAATGATGTCGGCCGTCCGGGCTCCCCAATCACAACCAGCGATCAGCGCCTTCTCGATCTTCAGCGCATCCATGAGTGCGACGATATCAGAAGCAATTGCAGACTGCTGACCGTTGCGCATCGTCTTCTCGGAGAGGAATCGCGTCGTGCCGTAGCCACGCAGATAGGGCACTATGACGCGATAGCCGGCCGCTGCAAGCAGCGGTGCGACGTCAACATAGGTGTGGATGTCGTAGGGCCAGCCATGCAGGAGAATGACCGGAGGCGCGTCGCTCGCTCCAAGTTCGGCATAACCGACGTTGAGCAGACCTGCATCGATCTGCTTGATCGTGCCGAAGGATGTGTTGGTGCCTGGCGCGATGGTGGGAATGCGGACGGCAGCCGGCGTCGCCGCTTGTGCAACGCTCGTCCCGATGACGCCCAGTTGCGCGGCAGCGACAGTCAGGGCCGTCACGCCCATGAACCGCCGCCGTTGTTGATTGATTTCCTCAGCCATCGATGTTCTCCAGATTGCGTTAAAGACATTCGTAAAAGCCGGTACGCGTGTATATCCAATGTGTGCCCGATGGCGGGAATTGAATGCCGGTGTGGGGATCAGGTCGAGAGATACATTGGTATACATTCGGTCATAACTGAGCGACCTGAGGTGAATGTTCAGCTCAAGGACGCTCAGGTTCGGGGGGCCGGGCCATTGTCGGCAAAGGCGGGAATCTCCCGAAGTCTGGCCATAACCGCTGCGATGCGAGGCCACTGGTCGAGCGAAAGGCCGATCCGTTCGGCATTCACCGCCTGCGGGAAAAGACAAATGTCGGCCAGCGACGGCGCATCGCCGGCGGCATATCGACCTGTCCGTCGCCGTGCGAGCAATTCATCGACTGCCGACAGTCCGACGCGGATCCAGTGGCGACTCCAGTCAGCGATGCCCTCGGTTTTGAGGCCTATACTCCCGAGGTGCGCAGTCACCCGGGGCGGAAGAAGCGGATGGATATCCGCGGCGACCGCCAAGGCGACTGTCCGCGCAAAGGCGCGATCTTCAAGCTTTCCGGGCAGGAGTGGAGGTTCGCGGTAGCGCTCATCGAGATATTCGATGATGGCGAGAGACTGCGTCAGGAGCACGCCTTCATCCGTCAGCAAAGCCGGGACAAGCCCCTGTGGGTTGACCTGCAGATATTCGGGCTTCCGATTGATGGCATCCGCACCGAGGATACCGATTGTCTCACGCTCGACGTCGAGCCCTTTCAGAGCCAGCGCGATCCTGACACGGGATGCTGCCGACGAAATCTTGTCTTCGAAGAGTTTCATCGTGGATCTCCTCAGTAATTCGCGCGTTGTTGCAGTGCTTTATCGGCCGACGTCGTCACGAAGGCAGCATCGGCTGGAGGCGACAATAGGGAGAAGAGTGCCGCGATCGGGGGTGGTTCACCCGGAGCGGCATCCCAGGCGCAAGGCACGGCGGCCAACGCAAGCATGGCAAAAGTGGTGACTAGAATGCGCATTGCTTTCTCCTCAATTGCTTGGTCCGTTTAAGCCAATCCCGGCAAGCTCTGATTTTTCCGGGGAGCGGATTGAATGCAGCCTGATGGCTGCGCGTATCCCGAATGTGTTCTGACACGGTGAGAACTGTATCGCTGTGTAGGCGCGGACTGGTTCGACCGACCCCCGATCCCGCATTGTATTGACCCTCCATATGCCGCAGGCAACACCCCCGCGGCATTGCTGTGGCAAAAGTCAGCCTGCCTGCTCTGCAACGAGAACTGGACGCTCCCGGTACTGCACCGGGAAAAGCCGCTTCAGTGCTTCGATCTTCGGTTGCTCGTAGATGTAGACATAGGGCTGGCTGGGATTGTTGTAGACGTAGTCCTGGTGATAGGCCTCGGCGCGATAGAACGTCTTCCCGATTTCGATTGAAGTCGCAATCGGGCGACCAAACGCGCCTTCCTTGCCTAGTTGCGCAATGTAGTCGGAAGCGACCTTTGCCTGTTCGTCGCTCAGCGGAAAGATCGCCGAGCGGTATTGTTTCCCGACGTCGGACCCTTGCTGATCCACCTGCGTCGGGTCGTGAACCACGGAGAAGAAGATCTGCAGCAACTGACCGTAGGTGATCTGCTTCGGATTGAAGACGATCTCCACCGCCTCCGCATGATCGGTCTGCCCGGTCTCGGTTATCTCGTAGGTCGCAGTCGCGGCACTCCCGCCGGCATACCCTGCCGTGGCGCTCACAACGCCGGCAACATGCTGAAACGCCCCTTGCACGCCCCAGAAGCAGCCGCCGGCAAGCACCAGCGATTGCGTTCCGGATGTCGCAGCTACGTCATGCAGGGCCGGGGGAACGAGCCTGGCCTTTTCAGGCGCCGATCCGCCAGTCAATTTCAGTGCAAGGCCGCCGCCACCGATCACCGCCAGGGCCACAAGACCGAGGCGCGCGATGCGACCGAGCGGCGACAAACGGGTTTTCTCTCGATTTTTCATGATCCTGTCCCTTTCATCCGAAGGTAAAGACGAATGCTTCGACACCGGGATCGAGGAATCGGATCTCGAAGGTCCGTTCCCGCACGTGTTTCGACTGGCGCACCAGTTGGTAGAGGCGCGTTTCTGAAACGGTACCGTTGCCTTCGGCGTCAATATCAGAGCCGTGGTCTACCCCCGGCGCTGCGCCATCCACCGTCACCTGGAAGCGGACTTTCTTGCCGCCCGTTCCAGGCCCAAGGACGAGATGGAGATCCCGTGCACTAAACCGGTAGGTGATGCCTCCGCCGACCTGCTCAAGCGAGGCCTGCTCGCCCCCTACTGTCCACTTGCCCGATAGACCCCATTCATTGAGGCTTGGTTTTCCCACCGTGTAATCACGTGCAACGTCTGCTCCGACCCCTTCCGGCGAGATGAAGTTCGCAGCTCGGAGATAACCGATATAGGATTCGCCGGACTGCAGCCGCGCAAGGTCGGGCGCCGCTTCGGCACCTGTGGCGTTCAGCACGACAGTAGCGGTGTCGACCTTTTTGCTGCCTGCGGCGTCCGCCAGCAGATCCTCGATCACCCGTTCGGATTGTTCGTAGTCTCCCTCGCCGAACTGCGTGTGCCGAATCTGGCCTTTCGCATCGATGAAATAGTGAGCCGGCCAGTAGTTGTTGCCGAATGCCCGCCAGATCTTGAAGTTGTTGTCGATCGCGACGGGATAGCCGATCTGGAACTTGTCGATCGCCTGACGGACATTGTCGATCCGCTTCTCGAAGGCAAATTCGGGGGAATGGACGCCGATCACGACAAGGCCCTGGTCCCGGTACTTCTGCGCCCATGCCCGAAGGTAAGGGATCGTTCGAATGCAGTTGATGCAGGAGTAGGTCCAGAAATCGACCAGAACAACCTTGCCGCGCAATTCTTCAGCCGTGAGTGGCTTCGAATTCAACCATTCCACAGCACCGTCAAGCGACTGGAAGCGGCCCAGCACCGGCAAGTCGCTCTGGTATCCCTTGCGCGCATCACTCGCAGCGAGTGCCATCGCATTGCCTGCCGGCTTCCCAACAGTACCGCCAGCGCCGCGCAGCCTGTCCAGCAGCGACTGCTCGATGCCGGTGCTGCTGGCATAGGAGAGACGCGCCAGCAGTCCGGTATCGAGCCCGAGCGCGATGGCCGTGACGCCGGCCAGTACGGCAACGCCAAGGCCCTGCCGCAGACGCTCGCCGACGCCGAGCGATCGCTTCATCGCGGCAAACACCTTCTCCCCGGCAAGAACAGCCATTGCGAGCGAGGTAGCGGCACCTGCGGCGTAAGCCGTCAGCAGGAGCGTGGTCTGCACGTTTGCCCCTTGCAGGGCGGCACCGGTGAGGACCAGTCCGAGGATCGGGCCGGCGCAGGGCGCCCAAAGAAGACCGGTCGCGACGCCGAGAAGGAAGGAGGTGCCGACACTCCCCTTCTTCCCGCTCGCTTGCTGCGACAAGCGGCTGCCCAGCGCCACGGCTGGCCGCGTTACCACCGCCGCGATACGCGGCGAAAGCAGCGTCACGCCGAAGCCGGCAATCAATGCAATGGCAACGTATCGGCCGATTTCGTTCGCATGCACTGCCCAGCTTCCCCCGACTGCGGCAAGCGTTGCCACGCCCGCGAAGGTCACGATCATGCCGATCAGCATCGGCAGGATGCTTCTTGTGAACGGCTGACCTGCTCGTGACAGCACGAAGGGCAGGACCGGAAGGATGCAGGGGCTGACGATGGTCAGCACCCCTGCTAGATAGGCGATCAGGAATAGGATCATTGTCATCCCCTGCAGTTAACCAATGCTCGCGCACTGGTCGTTGATGGTGACTGCAGGGGATCAGTCCGAAGTATCCCGGATGTGTCGCGTTCCGCCGGATTTGTATCAGAATGCAAACGACGCCAACCAAGGGTTCAAGCGTCCAAGAGCTTCAGCAGTTTCTTGGCAGCCGAGCCTGATGAAGCCGGGTTCTGCCCCGTGATCAGCCGTCCGTCGACAATCGTAAAATCGATCCAATCGCCGGCTTTCTCGTAGTGCCCGCCTAAACGCTTCAACTCATCCTCGACGAGAAAGGGCACGACCTCGGTGAGATGGACAGCCTCTTCCTCGCTGTTCGCAAAGCCGGTGACGCGCTTGCCCTTGACGAGGGGCTGCCCCTGGTAGGTTACCCTTCTTAGGACCCCGGGGGCGTGACAGACCAAGGCGATCGGCTTACTCGCATTGTAGAAATTTTCGATCAGGGCAATCGAGTGCTGGTCGTTGACGAGATCCCACATTGGGCCGTGGCCACCGGGATAGAAGACCGTGGCGAAACCATCCGCTTTAACCTCGCTTAGCCGTACGGTGTTTGCAAGCTCCTTTTGAGCTGCCGGATCGCCCTTGAAGCGTGCCATCGCCTCCGTCTGGTTGGCTGGCTCGTCGCTCTTCGGATCGATCGGCGGCTGCCCTCCTTTCGGCGACGCCAAGGTGATCTCGGCACCCGCATCCTTGAACACATAGTAGGGTGCAGCAAACTCCTCGAGCCAGAAGCCCGTCGGCTTGCCGGTATTCCCGAGCTGATCATGCGATGTCAAAACCATCAGGATCTTCATCGTCAGTCTCCCTTTGTTGAGCGAACGCAAGACGCGGCTTGGCCGGTTATCCTCGCACCCGCGAGCACTTCGCGCCCCAGGCTCTCGTCATCGAACCTTGAACAGCTGCCGGCTTACCCAACAGATAGAGCGGTAGCGCAACCTGTCTTGCTTCACCTCTCCGTATTTACTTCCTGCCGATTTCGGGTGAATACTTGCCGCCGGACAATCACTATTCCGCGAGGCGGCAGAATGGATCGCATCGACGCAATGAAGGTGTTTGTGACGGCGATTGATGAGGGCAGTCTCGCCGGAGCAGCCCGCAATCTCAAACGATCGCCGACGGCAGTCAGTCGCGCCCTGAGCTTCCTGGAGGCACATGTCGGTGTCGAACTGCTACACCGGACGACCCGGACGCTGAAGCTGAGCGAGGCGGGTCAACGCTATGCGGCTGCCTGTCGGCGCGTGCTGGTGGATCTTGAGGAAGCCGACATGCTGGCGGGCGGCGAGCGGGCGGCCCCGCGCGGAACGCTGACAATTTCGGCGCCGCCGATCCTTGGCGAAGAGGTGCTGCGCCCCATACTGGACGACTTCCTTGACCTTCACCCGACGGTCTCCGTGCGGTTTCTCATGCTGGATCGGTTCGTCAACCTGGTCGATGAAGGCGTCGACCTTGCCGTGCGTATCGGCCACCTGTCGGACTCCTCGCATGTCTCCACCCGTCTCGGTGGCGACGTGCGACGCGTCGTGGTCGCCTCTCCTCGTTATCTTGCCAGCCATCCGCGCATCGACGAACCCGGAGACCTGGCAAAGCACCAGATCATCGCGTTCAGTAACTTCGGCCTGGATTCCTGGAGCTTCACGCCGGCGAAGGGCTCCTCCATCCCGCGCACGGTTCACTTCACGCCGCGGTGCATCGTCAACAGCGTTCGCGCCGCCGCCGCATCCGCTGCTGCGGGCGGCGGCCTGACAAGGCTCTACTCCTACCATGTCGCATCTTATGTGCGTGACGAACGGTTGAAGATCGTGCTCGCCGACGCCGAGCACCCGCCGCTGCCGGTGCACCTACTCGCGCCGCAGGGCCGTATGTCGGTGCCGAAGGTCCGCGCCTTCGTGGATTTCGCAACTCCTCGCCTGCGCTCCGAATTCGCGCGCATGGCAGCAGCGGCAGGCACTTTCGTCTGATTATGCCGAAATATGGTTTATTGTCGCCCAATCAGCGGCAATTCTCCCAAATGTCGAATGGATCTAAATCAATTGCACCAACGCCGAGGGCGTAGGGCGGCCCCAACGTAGCGGCCGCGACAATTGAAAGGATCACATCATGAGCACGCAACAGAAGGTCGCCATTATAACAGGCGCATCGCAAGGCATCGGCGCAGAATTGGTGCGGGCCTACCGCGACCGGAACTATCGCGTCGTCGCCACCTCCCGGTCGATCGAGCCCGGTTCGGACACCGGCGTCCTGGCCGTCCCCGGCGATATCAGCAAGCCCGAGACTGCCGAGCGCGTCGGCCGCGAGGCGCTTGAGCGCTTCGGCCGTATCGACACACTGGTGAACAATGCCGGCGTTTTCCTCGCTAAGCCGTTCACCGAGTTCACCCAGGAAGACTACGACCACAACATGAGCGTCAATGTCGCCGGCTTCTTTCACATCACGCAGCGCGCAATCGCTGAAATGCTGAAACAGGGCTCGGGCCACATCGTCACGATCACCACCAGCCTGGTCAATCAGCCGATCGCCGGTGTACCCGCTGCCCTCGCCTCCTTGACCAAGGGCGGCTTGAACGCGGTCACCAAGGAGCTGGCCATCGAGTACGCAAAGACCGGCGTTCGCGTCAACGCAGTCTCGCCAGGCGTGATTAAGACGCCGATGCATCCGCAGGAAACGCATGCAGCGCTTTCGACCCTGCATCCGGTCGGTCGAATGGGCGAAATTCGCGATGTCGTCGATGCCGTCCTTTACCTCGAGGCGGCAAGCTTCGTCACAGGCGAAATTCTCCATGTCGATGGCGGTCAGAACGCTGGCCGCTGGTAGGGCGCGCGACACCGGTTCGGCCTAGCGCCGGCCGGCAACGGATATGCCCATGTCGAAACATTGGAACCCGAAATAAGCGCCCTGCTCGCCGCATAGCGTCATTTCAATCGAACCCGAGAAAGGAGACTGCAATGCCTATCGTCAATGTACAGGTTACCCGCGAGGGAAGCACACCCGACCGCAATTCGGTAACGGCCGAGGAAAAGGCCGCTATCATCAAGGGCGTCAGCCAGGTGCTGCTCGATGTGCTCAACAAACCGCTTGAATCAACCTATGTCGTCATCGAGGAGGTCGATCTCGACAATTGGGGCTGGGGCGGCCTGCCGACCGTGCAATACCGCAAACAGCGCGCCGCGGCAGCAAAATCCTGAAGCTGTCGATGCCTGCGCCCGGACCCGTTGCTCACATTGCGAGCGACGCGTCCGGGCGTTTTGTGCCTCGACAGCACTTCGAAGAGCGCCAGCCCGCGTCGCTTTAGTCTATGATGTGATAACCGCCATCGATGTAGATCGTATCGCCAGTAATCAATCGCGCCGCATCATGGGCAAGGAAGGCGGTTGCCATGCCGACATCGTCGATCGAGACGAGGCTGCGAGTCGGTGCCGTTTCCTGCGCCTTGTTCAGGAGCTCATCGAATTCCGGGATGCCGGACGCCGCCCGTGTCGCCAGCGGGCCAGGCGAGATGGCATGAACGCGAATGCCCTTTGGTCCAAGTTCGGCGGCGATGTAGCGAACCGCGCTTTCCAGCGCCGCCTTGGCCACCCCCATGACATTGTAATTCTTCACCACCATCTGGCTGCCGTAGTAGGTCATGGTAAACAGGGTGCCGCCGCGCTTCATCAGGGGTTCTGCGAGATGCGCCATGCGGATAAACGACCAGCAAGAGATGTCCATCGTCTTCAGGAACCCGTCGCGCGGTACATCGACCACACGTCCTTGCAGCGTATCCTTCGGCGAGAAGGCGATCGAATGCACGACGAAATCGAGTGCGCCCCATTGCTCGGTGATGTGGTCGAACACGGCCTCCAACTGTCCAGGCACCGCGACGTCGAGCGGCATGACGATCGGTGCTTCCAGTGCCTCAGCTAGCGGCTCAACATAGGGCTTAGCCTTGTCGTTGAGATAGGTGACAGCCAGCTCCGCGCCCAAGGCCCGGAATGCCCTGGCACAACCCCAGGCGATCGACTGGTCATTGGCGATGCCGACCACCAGCCCGCGCTTTCCTTCGAGAAGCTTGGCCTTGACCTCGGGAATCATATTAGCCCTCTCTTCAGCATCAAAACTCTCTGTATCGCGCAATCTCTCTACGCAGCGATAAGCGCGACCGTATGTCGTGCGATCATCAGCTCCTCGTCGGTCGGCACGACATAGATGGCGACCTTGCTGTCGTCGCTCGAGACGAGCAGGTCGCCGGCGTCGTTTCGCTCGGGGTCAAGCGACGCTCCGAGCCAGCCCAGCTTTTTGGCAATCCGTGCCCGCATGACGGCCGAATTTTCGCCTACGCCCGCCGTGAACACGAAGGCGTCCAGTCCACCGAGGGCGGCAGCAAGCGCACCCGCATTCAGGCCGATGCGGTGAACGAAATGATCAAGGGCGAGCGTTGCGCCCGCCTCGCCGCTGGCAAGCAGGTCGCGCACGTCGTTGCTAATGCCGGAAAGCCCCTTCAGGCCGGACTCCTTGTAGAGAAGGTCCTGCAGTTGCGGTGCCGTCATGCCATATTGCTGGAGGAGGTAGAGAAGCACGCCAGGATCGATCTGTCCGCATCGCGTGCCCATCGGGAGACCATCGAGAGCGGTAAATCCGAGGGTGCTCTCGATGCTTAACCCTTGATACAGCGCGCACATCGATGCGCCGCTCCCGAGATGCGCCACGATAACCCGTCCCCTGCCGACAGCGGGTGCGATCTCGGCCAGTCTTCCACCCACATATTCGTAGGACAGCCCGTGAAAGCCGTAGCGCCGGACACCCTCATCAAAATAACGCGCCGGAATGGCATAGTGGTCCGTCATGGGGTCATGGCCGCGATGAAAGGCCGTGTCGAAGCACGCGACCTGCGCAAGTTGCGGCTGGCGTTCCTGCAGGACACGGATCGGCGCGAGATTGTTGGGCTGATGCAACGGCGCCAGCGGCGTGTACCGTTCCAGTTCACGCAGCAAATCGTCATCGACACGTGCCGGACGCGAATGGTTCGGTCCGCCATGAACGACGCGATGACCGACGGCAATCAGCCGGCCCTGCTGGCGCTGCCGCAACCATTCCCCCACCAGGCGCATCGCCGCCGGCAGGTCGGGAACGGCTTCGGGTGGATAGTTTTCGTTCGCCAGTCGCTCTCCGTCACTGCTCTTGATGGAAAGGTGCGGCGTCGTTCCGATCCCCTCCATCTGTCCCTTGACCAGCCGCGCCAATGAGTTCGCGACCGAAAACACCTCGAACTTCAGGCTGGACGAACCGGCATTCACGACCAGGATGGTGTCCATGGCATCAGCCGCCTTGTATCGGTGCCGTGCGACGGCGCGCATCGGCGAGCAAGACCGCGACAGCGCAGGAGGCAAGGCGCGCCCGCACCGAATCGGCCCGCGATGTCAGAATGATCGGCACGCGCGCACCCAGCACGATGCCTGCTGCGTCCGCTCTTGCCAGAAAGGTCAGGTTCTTCGCCAGCATGTTGCCGGCCTCGAGATTGGGAACGACGAGGATCTGGGCGCGTCCCGCAACCGGCGACTTGATGCCCTTTATCCGGGCCGCTTCCGGATCGATTGCGTTGTCGAAGGCAAGCGGCCCGTCGAGAATGCCACCCGTGATCTGCTCGCGCTCGGCCATCTTGCAGAGGGCGGCTGCGTCAATGGTCGAGGGTATCTTCGACGTGACGGTCTCGACAGCCGAAAGGATTGCCACCCGGGGCACGCCAAGGCCGACCTGTGTGAACAAATCGATCGCGTTCTGGATGATATCCCGCTTGGCATCGAGATCCGGCGCAATGTTGATTGCGGCATCGGTGATAAAAAGCGTTTCCGAATAGTTCGGCACATCCATCACAAAGACATGGCTGATCCGGCGCGCCGTCCGCAGCCCCGTGGCGGATGAGGTGACGGCCCGCATGAGCTCATCCGTGTGCAGGCTTCCCTTCATCAGGAGATCGGCACCGCCTTCCCGGATGATCTCCACCGACTTCGCCGCCGCTGCATCGCTATGTGGTGTGTCGACCAGTTCGAATGGCGAAATATCAAGGTCGTGCGACTTGGCGACCGCGCGCACCTTTTCTCTCGGCCCGACAAGGATCGGACGCATCACCCCAACCTCGGCCGCCTCGACTGCTCCACGCAGCGACGTCTCATCGCAGGGATGGGCGACAACCGTCCGCATCTGTGGGACCTGTTTTGCCTTTGCGATCAGCCGTTCATACTTTTCATGACGCCCGGCTTCTTCCCCGATGTTGTCCAAATCCGGCATCTGCACGTGCTCCGTGTTGAAGGACGAGTAAAAGTTTTCGACCGTAGGCAACTCTCGTTCAGTTTGCGCGCCTGACCGCCTTGAGCGGCGTGGGCTTCCTCGGTGGCGATACGGGTCCGGCAAGCGGCTCTCCGGAGAGATCGAAGAGCCCGATGACCCTCCGCCAGCGCCGCTCGGCTTCTTCCGAAAGCGGCCCACGCGCATTCAAGACCTGCTGGAGAGACGACAAGGCTTCTCGGCGAACATCTTCTTCCGCCGGCAACAGGCGGGGTATTGCATTGACGGCAGCCTCCTCATCGATCACCAGCATGAGGAACTGATCGCGGATCAACGCCTTGAACTCCGCCAGCGTCATTGCCGGCATTCCGTCCTCGGCGTCGCGCATCCGACGGATCGCGGCAAATCCACGCTCATCGGCTGCGCCGCTCGCCATGGCGACGTAAAGCAGGCTACGCGCCAGGCCTTCGCGAAGCCCACCATTGCCGATTTGCGCCTTGAGTTCCTCGACCTTCGTCTCAAGGACCTGACGATGAAGTCCGGTCTTGCTCGCGCGCCGATGCGGCTTTGCGTCGGACGGATCGATACCAACGGCCGCCTGCAAAAGCGCAGAGCCATAGACAGAGAGGAACGTCGCCTCGCCTAGGGCCTCCATTCCTTCGCGCCACGCATCCAGTCCCGCAACAATCTGCCGAGAGAATGCCTGTTCCAACGCCAGGAAGGGATTGTCCGCAGCAACGGGGCGCCGCACGTCCTCAACATCGACGGCAAGGTCTGCAATCGGTGCCATCAGGGGATTGATGTCAGAAAACAGCTCGTACTGCAGCCGGAGCGGATGCGCTTCGCGCAAGTGACTGGCCGCCCATTCGGGCACCATCGCGCGGACAACAGGCTGGAGGAACCTGCGATAAAGCGAGAGGTTGATATCCGACACCTTTGCGACAGTTGCAAAGCGGCGGTCGTCCTCGGCACTATTGCAGCCCAGTACTTTGATGTCATCGAGCGTCCTTGCCTCGCAGCGCATAATCCAATCGCCCTCGACGAGATCCCCGCCGATGGTCTCATCGGTCCTTGCCTCGAAGATTGCCTCATAGAGGCCTGGCGGCAACGCATCGATCAGGTCGATGTTGCTGGAGAGCTCTCCATGCTCCTTGCGGGCAACGCTCGCGGACACGAAGATCCCGAGATGGCCAACGGTTTCGTGAACGGTGTAGACGATCGTCTGCCCATGCGACCGTATCTCGTTCACGTCATCATAGAGGTCCAGGATCCACCCGAGCGCCTGTGCGGGGGGCGTGATGTTGTCTCCCTTGGAGCAGAAGACCACGATCGGCGCACGAATATTGCGAAGATCGATTGCCTCACCATTGGATGCCTCGATGCGGCCTGCCGCGAGATTGTTGCCAACGAAGAGCTCGTCGACGATGAACTGGATCTCGTCGGCGTTCAGGCTGACGTGCCCGCCCCACCACTCCTCGAAGCCGAGATAGCGCGGCGCCTCAGTGTCGATCTTCGAGTAGAGATTATACTGCTTGGTCCAGAGCGTGTTGGCAGGGTTCTGGTTCTCGAAATTCTGAACCAACCAGGCGCCGTCGAACTGTCCGTGGCCAAGGTCGCTCGTCAACGCGGTGAGCCAGGTGCCGCCCAGCAACCCGCCCGTATAACGCATCGGGAACTTGCCGCGCTCACCGGCCCAATAGGAAAGCGGCGCACCGGCAATGATAATCGATCCGAAGAGTTCCGGGCGCATGGCGGCGAGCATCATGACGGCCCAGCCCGCCTGGCAATTTCCGATCACACAGGGCTTGGCGTCCGCCTGCGGCTGCAGCGCAATGACTTTCTCCAGAAAGACCGCTTCCGCCAGAGCAATGTCTTCGATCGTCTGTCCCGGCACCGGCTGCGGAAGGAAGCCGATGAAATAGCATGGGTGCCCGGCTCTCAGCGCGACGCCGATTTCGCTGTCCGCCTTGAACCCGCCGATGCCCGGTCCGTGCCCGGCTCTCGGATCGACGACAACGAAAGCTCGGCGTGTCTGGTCAACCTCTATTCCATCAGGCGGGACGATCCGGACCAGCGCGTAGTTGACGGGCCGCTCGAACGTACGCCCGTCGAGCACCATTTCGGGTGTGAAGCTTAGCACATGCGGCGCCGTCGCTTCGGCATTAGCCCTATATTGGTTGCCGCGTTTGCGCATGACATCCCAGAACAACACGCTGCGCTGGGCAGCATCCAAGGCATAGTCGAAAGCAAGACCGGCTGGGCCAAACTGAGCGGCAAAACTGGTCGTCGGAAGATAGGAAGAGTACCGCATGCCAAAGCTCCCGCATCCACCCTCTCAGCGAGGGATCAAAGTCCTATGCCCGGGATAGTATTCTCGGTCCACGTCCGCTCTGTGAATGGACAGCTCGCGCCGTAAGACACATGTTTTGTTAGCAGACGCAGCATAAGCGCATTCGGTGGAGCACCCAACGTATTTTACGGTAGCATACGCCGTTCCTTGACAGCGCCACGGATGGTCGGTGCCGGTTCTTGGTGAGGTATTTGTCGATGAGCAACAGGCCCGAAGGGCACCGTACCTCGGGCGTTCGTTCAGCCCGCCATGCTTGGGCCCAACAGCAGCATCGTCAGGCGATAATGTATTGAATGTTGCACCGCCCATGGATCAAGGACGTCTCGACATGCGCCTGCACGCCGAACACGTCGCCGATCAGATCCCGCGTCAGCACGTGCTGCGGCGTCCCCGTCGCAACGATTTTACCCCGCTGGAGCACAGCCAGCTGATCGCAGAACATGGCGGCCAGATTGAGATCGTGCAGCGCGACGATGCAGGTGACGCCGAGCCTGGAAATCAGGCCCAGGATCTCGAGCTGATGCTGGATGTCCAGGTGGTTTGTAGGCTCATCAAGGAGTAGTTCGGTCGGGCTCTGCGCAAGGGCACGCGCGATATGGACACGCTGCCGCTCGCCGCCGGAGAGCGTCTGCCAAAGTTGCCTCGCTCGGCCTTCCATGCCGACGCGCGAGAGCGCCTCATCCACGGCAGCATCATCCTTTGCACCCAAGGGCGACAGGAGACTGCGATGAGGCGTGCGCCCGAGGCGCACAACATCCTTTGCGGTCAACTGCGTCTCGGTTGTCGCCTGCTGCTCGACGAAAGCAACACGGCGCGCGAGATCGCTCCGCGCCATAGTCGAAACGTCGCTCTCGCCCAAACGAACAATGCCGCTGCGCACCTTCCGCAACCGGCAGATCAGCCGCAACAGACTCGACTTGCCGGATCCGTTGGGCCCGAGCAGCCCGAGAACCGTTCCTGCCTGCACCGTCAGGCTGACGCCGTTGAGGATCAGCGAGTTGCCTGCTGTAAAGCTCACATTGTCGAGGCTGATGCTCATGCCGTCCTCCGAGCGCGATAAAGGATGACCGCAAAGGCAGGCGCGCCGAACAAGGCCGTGACGACCCCGATTGGCAAGACTTGTTGCGGGATGATGATCCGCGAGATGATATCGGCGCCGACCATGAAGATCGCGCCGCCGAGCACGGTCGCCGGAAGCAGGCGATCATGCGTGGGCCCGACGAGGAACCTCGCGGCATGCGGGATGACCAGTCCGACAAAACCGATTGCGCCAACCATGCTGACCACGGTTGCTGTCATCAGCGCCGTTGTTCCAAGAAGCACCACCTGCACACGCCTGACCGCAATACCCAACGATGCCGCCGCGTCCGTTCCGAAGACGAAGGCATCCAGCGCCCGCACATGGAACAGCGAAACGATGAAGCCGAGCACCGTCACCGGCACGGCCAGATAGACGTCAGGCCAGCGGACACCGCTCAGCGAGCCAAGCAACCAGAACATGACGCCCCTCGCCTGCTCGGCATTTGCCGAGGTCGTGACGATATAGGAGGTGGCCGCATTGAAGAGCTGCGATCCGGCGACGCCGCAAAGAATGATGCGCTCGCTAGTGCCTCCGGCGCCTGCCGCAAGAAAGGCAACGAGCAGGAAGGCGATCACGGCGCCGATAAAGGCGCCGCTGGACAGGCTGAGAACACCATAGCCGAAGCCGAGCAGCATCACGCCAACAGCGCCGGTCGAGGCTCCTGCGGAAACGCCGAGCACGTAGGGTTCGGCCAACGGGTTGCGCAGCAACGCCTGCAGAACCGCGCCGCTGAGCGCGAGCGACGCCCCGGCACTTGCGGCCACCAAGGCTCGGCTCAATCTATAGTCCCAGATGATGCCTTGATGGATGCGGCTAAGCTCGAAAGTCGTACCGAGGAGGCGGTTCGACACCGCTTTCGCGGTCGTCGCCAACGGGATCGATATCTCCCCGATCGAAACGGCGAGACCAATCATTAGAGCAAGCAGGGAGAATGCAGCAACGGCGAGCGCACCATGCGCCCACCGTACCGACTGCCTGAGAATGGCGCCGCTCACTGCGCCAGACCGAAGGAACTGATGCCCTTCGCCAGTATCTCGATCCCGTCGATCGTCCGAATCGTCGGGTTCATCGATTGGGCATCCATCATGACGAAGCGCTTATTCCTGACGGCATCGAGTTGGCTCGTGACCGGGTCCTTTGCCAGAAAGTTGAGCTTTACCGTGGGGTCATCCGCCCCATAGCGGCGCCGGTCCATCGTGGCTACGACGATAACAGCTGGATTGGCCTCTGCAATCGTCTCCCAGCCGACGAGCGGCCACTCCTCGTCTGTCGCGACCACATTCTTCGCACCGAGCATCTTCAGGATATAGGCCGGGGCGCTGTTCTTTCCGGCGATGAATGCATCGCCGTTGATTTCCTTGCTGGAGAACCAGAAGACGACCGGGAGGTTCTTCGCAGCGGTACCGGCAACCGATGCGACAGCCCGCGCTTCGCGTTGCTGCAGTTCGGCGATGAGCGCATTGCCGCGGTCCGTGATGTCGAAGATTTCGGCCAGCTCAGCGATCTCCCGATAGATCAGGTTCATCGTGAACAGTTCCTTGCGAACGCCGTCGCCGCTGTCGGCATTGATCTTGGCGACGCAATCCGCCGGCGCGATGTAGGTATTGATGCCGAGTTCGGCGAATTGCTCCCGCTTGCCGATGGACCCTTGCTGACCGACGTGCCACTCAAACTCGGCGGCGACCAGATCCGGCTCCTGACCGACGACGGATTCAAAGCTCGGATCGTTGTCGGCAAGCCGTTTGATCCTCGCGTTGACTTCGGCATATTGCGGCAAAACCGGGCCGACCCAGACTGCCGTTCCGGCAATCCTGTCCGCCAGCCCGAGCGAGAAAAGAACTTCGGTCATGCCCTGACCGACCGATACGATTTTCGCCGGCGCCTTATTGAAGACGACCTCGCGGCCGCAATTGTTGATGGTCAATGGATACTGGGTGGCGGCAAGACTTGGCGCTGCCAAGCCAAAGCCGAAGGCAAGCGCAATGGCTGCAAGAAATCTACGCATAGGGAATCTCGATTAGGAGGAAAGGGGCCAGCGTCTATTGCCGGCGTAACCGCATGGAATGACGGCACGCCGAGTTAATGCTAGCGGCGGAAAACCCAATCGAGACGGATGTAGGCTCTATATCGGTGAAGGCTCAGGTCAATCATGGCTGTTCCTTTCCGGGCATCCCCGCCCGGGTGATTGGATCGTGATTGACGGCAGGTCTCCTGGCTCACGGATATATGCCTTCATCTGCCTTCCCGCGATTTGGTTCGCAGTGACATGGTCCTAATCGACCTCGGATGAGCGACAATCCGCCTACAGTTGCGGGGGCAGCCACGGTTTTGGTCCCTCTTGGGTCGTCCTCACCGTGTTCCCTATTAATCCCCTTAGAGTCGTCCTTGGGGAACCGTCGCGCTCAGTTACGCCGGCGAGCCGTGCGACGTCAAGTCATCGATTGGTTGGCGCTCGTGCGGGTTGGCTCTGCTGCATATCTTGAAACCCGACCTCAGGACATCCTCGGATGTTGGCAAAGGTGATCTCCCGACGATCGCCCCATTCGGTCAGTCCCCTCAGCGTCAGAACGTTCTCGTCACGATAGACAAGGTCGGTGCGGTAGATGCCAGCGCGGCGGGCCCGGTTCTGCGCCTGACTGACGTTGCAGGTGCCTTCCGATGGCGACACATGCCAGGTGCTCGTACCACTGCCGTTGGATTGCCAACCGCCTGACTGACAAAAGGCCGCTGCTGGTAGAAGGACCACGAAGATCCCCAAGGTCGTATGGAAGGCCGCTTTCATGATCCCCTGCCCCGGTTGCGCGCGAAGTGTTGAAGCGCCGAGTTGATGCGGCCAAAATAGACGGACC
Source organism: Rhizobium sp. 3T7 (assembly GCF_020166565.1). Taxonomy (NCBI): domain Bacteria; kingdom Pseudomonadati; phylum Pseudomonadota; class Alphaproteobacteria; order Hyphomicrobiales; family Rhizobiaceae; genus Rhizobium; species Rhizobium sp. 3T7. The sequence goes on along the minus strand of NZ_JAIQXS010000014.1, from coordinate 67,361 downwards.
TGTGCATTGCGCAATCATCAACAGACTGGGCCGCACGCCAGTTGCGACAAATCGCAAGGAAGTCGCCCATCAGCGTTGATGATCGGTTAAAACTCGCCTGTGGGCCGGAGCATTCGCCGTCTCGACGCCGACGATTGCGCTCCGGCACGGCCAGCATCTATCGTGCTGGCTCTCCTTCTGGGCCACCGTGGCCAAGCTTGTCGGGAAGCGGCTGCCCTTTCGGGGTGAACTCGAGCGACCCAGAATTGATGCAGAAGCGCTCGCCTGTCGGCGGCGGGCCGTCGGGAAAGACGTGCCCCTGATGCGCGTCGCAACGCGCGCAAACGATTTCCGTTCTGAGCATGCCGTAGCGGGTATCACGAACGCGCCGCAGGTGATTGTCGGCTGCCGGGGCCGTGAAGCTCGGCCAGCCTGTACCGCTTTCGAATTTCGCAATGGCCTTGAACAGCGGAAGGCCGCAGAGCCGGCAGGTAAAGAACCCCTCGCGTCGCTCGTGGAGGAACACGCCACAGAATGGCGCCTCCTCACCATGCTCCAAAAGCAGATGGCGATCCTCCTCGCTGAGGTCCGCCACAAGCTGCTCCATCTGTTCCCGAGTGGGAGGGGTAAGATCGAACTGCAATTCGACGACGTCACGCATTCCTGGTTCTCCTTCGATCCCGGCGGTTTCCCGAGACCTTCTTCGCGCAGATTACCGTCACCAAAGAGACGGCGCCGCTGAAGCGCCGTCCTAACCGCCCCTACGCCGACCGCAGCGAGTGGAAGGCTGCTCTGAGCTCCGAAGCGAAGCCCTTCGGCTGCTCCCAGGCAGCAAAGTGCCCGCCCTTGTCGAGCTTGTTGTAGTGGATGAGCTTCGGATAGGCGCGTTCCGTCCAGCTGCGCGGAGCCGCATAGATCTCATCCGGAAAAATGCTAACAGCGACCGGAATGGTGACATTCTTGACGGCAAAGAACGCCAGCTTGTTTTCCCAGTAGAGCCGCGCCGACGAGACGGCCGTGTTCGTCAGCCAGTAGAGTGTAATGTTGTCCAGGATATCGTCCCGCGTCAGGCCTTCGGCCTTTCCATCGAAGACGCGTGCGATCATCTCGTAGCTGCGGATATCGTGGTCGATCATCCATGCTGCCAGACCGACCGGCGAGTCCGCGATCCCATAGAGCGTCTGCGGACGGTTCGCCATTTCGATCGCATAGCCAAGCCCGTGCTTGTAGAAATCGTCCAGTTGATCATAGGCATGCTGTTCTTCGGGCGAGAGGCCTTTCGGTGGCGTGCCGCCGGGTTGAAGCGCCGCGGCGATATCGGCTGGAACGGTCGCCGGCATGTTGACATGAATGCCGATCAATTCCGGAGGAGCGATCAGAGCCATCTGTTCGGTTACCGCATCGCCCCAATCGCCGCCCTGCGCCACGTATCTGGTGTAGCCAAGCCGCTTCATCAATTCGATCCAGGCGTGCGCAATGCGGATCGGGTCCCAGCCGGTCGTGGTTGGTTTACCGGAAAAGCCGTAACCGGGCATCGACGGGATAACCAGATCGAAGGCATCCGACGCCGTGCCGCCGTGCGCCCTCGGGTTCGTCAGCGGCTCGATGATCTTCAACTGCTCGATGACAGAGCCCGGCCATCCGTGTGTGACGATGAGCGGCAGCGCATCCTTGTGCTTCGAACGAACGTGAATGAAGTGGATGTCCACCCCATCGATCGTCGTCGTAAACTGCGGCAGAGCATTCAGCCGGGCTTCGACCTTGCGCCAATCATATTCGTTTGCCCAGTAGCGAGCGAGTTTCCGGGTCGTTGCATACTGTACACCTTGCGAACTGTCGGTCACCGTTTCCGGCTCCGGCCATCGGGTTGCGTTGATCCGCTGGCGCAGAGCGGCAAGCTGCTGATCAGAGGCCTTGAATCGGAAGGGGTGGATTGCATTGCCGTCGTCAGCCGCTCTAGCGAATGATACCGGCAGGAGACTGACGACGCCGGCAACCGCCGCGGAGCCAAGCAGGCTACGCCGTGTGATCGATGATACTGGAGCTGTCATGATATCCTCCTGTGCTTGAGGTTGCTCGGGATGCGGGCACGATTTCACCGAAGGCGGCGCGCATCCCGTTGCATGATGGTGTTGGCGATACCTTTGGATTGGTTCTCGCCGAGAGCGTTCTCATCCCTTCAAACGAGGTTGAGCGCCACGTCGATGTTGCCGCGCGTTGCCTTGGAATACGGGCAGATCTCATGCGCTGCGTGGATGAGTTCTTCGGCGACATCACGCTCAATGCCCGGCACGCTGACGTTCAGGCGTGCGCGGAGGAAGTAGGAACCACCGTCGGCGTTCAGATCGATTTCCGTGTCGATCTCGGGCTCAACGGGCAGCTTGATCTTTCTTTGCGCTGCAGCGACCTCAATGGCACCAATGAAGCAAGCCGACCATGCAGCGCCGAAGAGGCGTTCGGCGGCCGGGTGCGGCTGCGACAACTGAAGGTCAAGCTCGCCATCACTGCTGCGTGTGAAACCATTGCGACCGCCCTTGTTGTGGGTCTTGCCGGTAAAGAGGAGTTTCTCGGTCATGGTAGAATCCTTTCTGGGGTTTGTGCATCGTATCCGCTTTAATCGGATGCGAGCTAAATAGGCCGATGAAAATGCATTGTCAATACCATTGCGATTTAATCGGATGCGATTTATATAAAAAGCATGACGAACAACCAAATAGGATCTCCCATGTCCGCATCCAAAGCCGCCAAGAACCTGGAGACAGGGGCGCCCTCTTCCGGCGAGAGCGACAGCAAGAGCAACAAGCTCTCCAACTTTCTATGCTTCGCGGTCTACTCGGCAAATCTGGCCTTCGGCCGCGCATACAAGCCGATCCTGGACAAGCTGAACCTGACCTACACCCAGTACATCGCAATGGTCGCCCTCTCCGAAAAGGACGACCAGACCGTGGGAACGCTCGGCGAAAAGCTCTTCCTGGAATCAAACACGCTGACGCCGATGCTCAAGAAACTTGAGTCCCTGGGCTATATCCAACGCAAACGCGATCCCGCTGACGAGCGGCAGGTACGACTGAGCCTGACGCCGGCCGGACGCAATCTGGTTGAGGCGGTTCCCGGCGCGCCACTGGTGGAAGCCACCGGCCTCGGCGAGGACTTTCCGGTCGTGCAGAAATCCGTGGTACGGCTGCGCGACAACCTCCTAAAGGCAACGCAAGACGGGCCGGCGAAAGATTGATCATTCTCACTGCTATAAGCGTCGATATATGCGGCGCTCGCCTGGCACGCGGGACGAGAGCGTCGCGCATTTGGCGCGCTGGCAACAATCCGCGACCAACCGGCGGGCAGGATTGGTGGTGGCGGCAGAGCATAGATGGGCTATTCGGCTTCGTTCCCCATCTTCACCAAGCCGACCCCGAAGAGAAGCGCGCGCCGCGAAAAGACGTTGAACACTGCACAAGTTGGAGTGGCTGTCAGAAGACTTTTGCTCCTTAGAGCAGCGATTTCGGCTGGAATGAGCCATTTGCGGTCATCATCCGACAATGGCGTCCGATTGCCAATGGCAGAAGGCAGGGTTGCATCACTCAGGCTTTTAATAAAGGGTAATGCCGTCGCGAAAAACGGCAGGCCGATTTCAGCCGCCGAATACAAGTCGGACGAGCACATAGCTCCGGCTCGGCCAGCGTCTCCCGAAGCAATCGCCTGATACGATCAGGCTACAGCAATCATCAGCGCTGCGGACGCTGCATGCTTGCATTTGATAGGAGCGCTGCAATGCGAAACCCAATTACGATCATCGGTGCTGGTCTCGGTGGCCTTACGCTAGCCCGTGTTCTCCATCTTCACGGCATCCCCTCGGTCATCTACGAATCCGAAGCCTCGGCGAGCGCGAGAACGCAGGGCGGGCTACTGGATATCCATGAATACAACGGCCAGATTGCCCTTAAGGCCGCAGGACTTTTTGAGACCTTCCTTGGCCTCGTCCGCCACGGCGAAGATGCAAAACGGGTCGTTGATAAGGACGGTCATATCCTATTCGACAGTCCTGGCGACAACGTCGCCAATCGTCCTGAAATTGATCGAGGCCACCTTCGGAACATGCTTATCGGCTCGCTTCCCCCGGAAACGATCAAGTGGGGCCACAGGGTCACATCGATAGCCCCGCATGGCGCAGATCAGCACGAGGTCGCTTTTGCCAACGGTTCAACCGTCCTTTCTGATCTGCTTGTGGGTGCCGATGGCGCGTGGTCGAAAGTTCGTCCGCTTTTGTCCCCTGCTAAGCCCCTCTACTCAGGCACATTGTTCATCGAAACCATCCTTTTCGATGGCCACACGCGCCATAAGGCAAGCGCGGAAGCAATAGGAAGTGGCACGCTTATGGCAGTCGCTCCGGGCAAGGCCATCTTGGCGCACCGCTATGCAAACGGAATGCTGCATACCTATGCGGCCTTGAACAAGCCGGAAGACTGGGCGAATTCAATCGACTTCACCCACCCGAAGGCTGGCTTGGCTCGTATCGCCGAGCAATTCGAAGGATGGGCTTCCCACCTAACCGCCCTTATCACAGAGGGTGAGGCCGATCCCGTGCTTCGCCCAATTTATGCGCTGCCAGTCGAGCACCAATGGCGACGAGTACCCGGCGTGACGTTGCTTGGCGATGCGGCACATTTGATGTCGCCGTTCGCGGGAGAAGGTGCCAACCTTGCCCTGTATGATGGCTACGAGCTTGCAAATGTGCTCATCTCGACGCCCGATGATGTGGAAGCCGCGCTTGCGCTCTATGAAATGAACCTCTTTCCCAGAAGCATGAAGGTCGCCGAAGAAACCGCACAGAACCTCAGCCGATTTCTTGGTGATAATGCCCCTCACAGCGTAGTCGCTCTCTTTAGCAAACATCGCGGAAAGTAGGCGTTAGCCGGTCCGGGTAAGTCGGCTTCGGGCCGACTGCAGACGACGGTGTGATCTCGTCCCGCCGAGAGCGCCCCCAGGAAAAAACGCGAACAGCGCTTGACCTCGACACGCCGATTAGAGAAGCACCGCTGGCTACGAGCCGCGGCGCAACCCTTGAAGAGAGATTCGGCTGATCGAACAGCCGAGCACCGGAATCACCCGAAGCCCCTGGAAATCGCAAAGCCGATCGGGCAGCACCGGATATTATTCCGAATGTCGCCCGATTCCAACAGAGCCACACCTACCGTGATGACACCATCGGAAGCTCGTTTGCCTCCATCATCTCGGCTGCCTTGGCATACCCGCCCCCCATACCGTCGAGAAAGTGCAGGTGACAATCCGGCTTTCCCGAAGGTACGAAGCAGGTCATGAGCGCATGAGACTGGCGGTGGAGTCCGAAGTTGACCTCACCTCGCGCCTTGGCCGCAACGAGGATGGCCTCGACCGCTTCGATCTGTTCGCTCGTGCAATCCAGTGTGAGACGCAGGCCGTCATCATATTTGCGGAAGTCGGAGCTGGAGGCGACGGCCAACCAGCTTTCGCGGTCGACCGACCTGGCACTGTCCCTGGGGATGGCGGTCTCCCGCGATGCCGGCTGGGCTAGCCGCGTGCCGGCGTCGAGAACCGAAAGCACGCACTTCGCCAAGGACGCAAAGACCTCCGGGCTCCTATCTTCGGCTGGCTCGACCAGCAGCGACAGGATCTCGCCCCTCTGGCTGGGAAACGGCTCCCAATCGCAGGTCAGGCCGGTCAGATCGGGTTTCGTCGTGTAGCTGCCCGGCTTCACTAGGTATCGACCATTCTTGATCTGACGCTCCGCCCATTTTAGGCCGCCGCCGGCAAACATCGCATAGGTCGCGTTTTCAGAGGCGGCATAGTGCGCGATGCGCACGTCACGTCCATTGGCACGTATCGCGCCCACGCGCACCAAACCGGCCCGAAGAGCCAGGTTGAGATTGGCACTGGCAAAGGCGACCACCTGCCGCAACGCGGAAGTCGCGGTCATGATCCCATGGGGCGGCAGCGCGAACGCAGCCCCGTCTCCGCGAAACACGAAGGGAAAATCGAAGTTGCCCCAGGCGTTTCCAACGGCGGCGATCACCGATGCGCCGGCGTAGTTGACGTCTTCGTAACGCCCTGACTTGATCGCCGACGTCGAGTCGACGACGTCGGTTATCCCGATCAACCAATCATCGGGGAGCCCCTCATAGACGGATGGGTCGAGCACCCGCGTAAATTCGCCATAGGCCTGGGGTGTGTTTGGATGATCGCTGACAATCCAGCGTTCCTTGGCCTTCGTCACACTGACGACCGATTGTACCGACTGCATGAATCTGTTCCCGTGCCACATAGCGAAGTCCTTTCCGCTCGATTTGTTTCGCGCGCGAATAACTCGGATACGCTTTAAATACGCGGGCCGAGCACAGACGTCAACATCCGATTTAATCGGATGCGATTTATTTATCAAAGATGGTGGTCCGGAAACGGCCGAATCACCTTTCGCCCGGTTGACGCATCATACGAAATAGGGGCGGCTACAAACCGCAGTATCACCGTTCAGACCCGATATTCCCCCGAAAGGCTCATAGCCGTCATCCACGCAATAGGCACCCGCTCCCAAAGTACATGTGGATTACCGTATGTGATAAATTCCATATCGCTGCACTTCAGGTAGCATGTGCTTGGATGATTACATTCCTAGTCATCAAGAGGTCACTGCAAAACTCACATCGTTTGTTTTGCGGTGACCTCGCCAAAAATCCGCGAGCGGCGGATCCTGTCTCTCGACCTCCACGACATCAAGCATGTGACGGCTGACGAAGCGCGACGCTCCGGAACGGGGTGTGCGGCGATCGAAGCCTTGCAACGGGTCGCTCGCATTCCCATCTTATGCGGACACCCAAAAATACGAACCTGGCACGGCCGATGCCTCGCGCGTCGTATCTTCGCTTTCCTTCGGTCTGCGTGATCGAAAAACCGGCGCCGTGTTGAGCATGCAGCAAGTGCGGCGAAGGATTTCAACTGAACAAACCCAATATCGCCGTCGCATCACGGCGGGTCCGCGCGAGCGCGATGACGCCGCTCGCAGCCCGGACAAGAACTGGAAACCTTACCCCTGCCTTCTCACGCTGCGAGAACTGCAGGACCTGATCGCTCAGCAGCTTGGCTGAGACGCACCCCATCCTCAAAGCCAGGAGAAAAAGATGCAGGTCATCGTCAGAGACAACAACGTCGAGCAGGCCATGCGCGCGCTGAAGAAGAAGATGCAGCGCGAGGGATTGTTCCGCGAAATGAAGGAACGCCGATCCTATGAGAAACCATCCGAGCGGAGAGTCCGTGAACGGGCGCAGGCAATCGCCAGGCAGCGCAAGGCTGCCCGGAAGAAGTTGCAGCGCGAAGGTCTCCTGGCCTCGCCGAGGCGACGCTCCTCCAGCCGATAGGCTGTCAAAAATATTGCCGTGCGATGTTCTCAACGGCAGCCCCATCCCGAGAAAGGACCAACTATGGAAGAACTGCACAGCCTGACTGTTTCCGATGAACGGCTCGAGGACTGCCGGGAGGTGATCGAACCGGATCTCCAGGAGCTCATTCGAACGACAATCGCCTCCGGCTTCTCAGCCGAAGAGGTTCTGATTGCAATCAGTGAACTCGTCGCAGAGGACTACGCCGTGTTGGCCAAGTTCCCGAGCGTTCACTGATTGGCCCGCGTGGCTGATCGACGGATGAAAATGCCAATCAAGTCACGGTCTCACGACGGGTTGATCGGTTCACACAAACACCTACATCCCGCTTATCGCTCGTTGGCAAAGAGGAGGTTCGTCATGAACACGATCGGCCACGCAACTGAACCAACATGGGCGGCGCCCGTGGCAATTCAGATTGGGACACGACCCTCTGAATATATCCATGGTCCGGCCGAAGCGGTTGAGTATCTGGAGCACAGATGGCCACTCCAAAGCAGCATGCACGTTGAGGCGGCCAAGCGCCGGTGCGTGGAGGCCATGAACCACCTCGCGCACCTGGAAGCCGCCAGAGATGCCTTCGTCGCAGCCGCTGTGGAGGCCAAGGTGTTGGCCTAAACAACTCCGAAGGCTGCTTGCGGTCATGGCCGTCTTCGTCGCCCGCCCAATTGCGCGCGACTCAAATCGTTACGCCCAAACATACGGACGCACCGCGTCGTATAACTCGGCCCAAAGCCGGAATGAAAATCTAATGCGTCGTGACGGACTTCGGAGAGCGTGAGCGACGGGGCTTGTCTTGGGAAGACGCGGCTATTGCGACCCCAGCCGCTTTTGTCTTCTTCGTCGCCGGCTTTTCAGCCGCGGATTTCGCTGCGGCTCGCGGCTTCGCGGATTTCACCTTCACCGTCGGCTTTGTCGCAGCATCGACGCGCTCGCCAAATTCCTTGAACGCCTGTAGCCAATGTTTCATATCCTGCCCGTGTGGGCGGCCCTCCTGCTCCCAGATCTCATAGGCACGGCGGCGAATGTTCTCTTCATGCTCGTTCATGACGGGACCCTGCTCCTTGTTGAAACCAATCTTAATTGGCGCAAGCGGTCCAATAGGCAATGGAGACACCGGCATCGATTGATCGAAAGAAGCCGGCAACAGAAGCGAACGCAAAGCAGCGATTGTCTTTTCCGAAATGCCTCTATCTACCGTCGCGCGAACGAATTCAGCAGGAAGGAAACAAGATGAAACGCATGTCGATTTTGCTGCTTCTAGCAGGAGCCACGATGGCCGGATGCACGCCGACCCAGCAAGGAGCGGGAATTGGTGCAGCCTCGGGCGCGGTCATTGGCGGTATAGCGACCGGCAATGTGCGCGGCGCCGCTGTGGGTGCGGCCATAGGTGGCGCCGCTGGCGCCGTCATCGGCAATGTCGCCGGGCAGCCCGGCCAGTGCTACTACCGCGATCGATACGGCCGGCGATACGTCGCCAACTGCCCACGCTGATTGCGCGCTAGCCTTTCAGGGCGCGGCAACGCGAGACCGATCTCCGGAGGCGTCGCGCTCAACCTCAAGTGCGAAAGATCGCTATCGCGGCGGTAACGAGTTCTCTTGTTCGCCGCGTTCGCTCCGTTTGGAAAAAGCTTACCCTTTCGAGGCCAATGTGCATGGATTAGCCGTCCCTATTGATCGAAAGCGAGATGTTATCGCGATAGAGTCGGCGACGGCCTCGATCTATTCTGCCGCTGTGTGGTCGGAAAATCATCTCCGAACCAGCACGCTCGCCTGTACCGGCAATTCTATGCCTTTCAGCGACAGCGCACGGGCATGCGCTGCGGCTGTGAGATGCGCAGCCTGAGATGCAGATTCCGGCGACATGACGATCTCGCCTGCGCCTGCCTGCGATTCCAGCCTCGACGCAAGATTAACAGCACCACCAATTGCCGTAAAATCGCTACGGAAGCTCGAAAACTCACCGATCTCGACCTCGCCGGTGTGAATACCGACACCGACACCGAAGCTGTGATCACGATCAAGGCTTTCGAATACCGCGGTGCAGTGTTGCTGTATGTCGAGCGCCGCCATAACCGCGGCGGCGGCATGATCCTTTCTCAGGATCGGAAAATTGAAGATCGCCATCAAGCCATCGCCCATCTGCTTGTTGACGATACCGTCGTGAGCCCAGATCGCCTGCGCGCATCGGTCATGAAACAGGCTGACAATCTCACTCAACCTGATCGGCTCGATCTGCTCCGAGAGGGCAGTGAACCCTCTGATATCAGCAAACAAGATGGTTGCGGTCGCGGTAACATGGCGCTGCTTCTTGACGTAACGAAACGACCGCTCGCAAATCGTGCAGATGTTGGGGTTCATCTTGCTGCGGGTGACACCAAACATGCGGAACGGCAGCGCAAGCGCGCCACGAATCGGAATGGGGACATGCATTTGATCCCAACAACCCCGGCAGATTTGGGCATCCCTGTGACTGACCGGATCCATCGGATGGGAGGTTGGCATGGTCCGCGACCTCCAGCAAAAGCCTAGTTGAAAACAAACTTCTAATATTTGCCGGCATTTTGCAACTCGGGTGAAGTTCTAACCGCGAAAGATCGCAACCGCAGCAGCGACAAGTTCTGCGTTGTTGGCTGCCACAGCCCCCGCTTGGCGAGATCTTTTCCATCCTCGAGGCCGCCGCCGCGCGTGGAATAAGCGTCATTCCTTCGCCAACCGGACGAACGGCCAGATCATGGCGTCGAAACCTGCATCAGGATAGGTCGGCGCACATTGGCGCGCTGCAGTCGCATCGGCGGCTCTCCCCCTCTTTGAAGCGCCGATCTCGTGGGCCCAGGAACACTTGCGTGCTCAATATTCTCTTGCAAAAAACCACACATGATGTTACTGACTGTCCAGTCAGTCATAATGGAAAATGAAGCCAATGCCCGAGAAAAAGCGAGAAAGACGAGATCCGGAGCAGCGCCGGGCCGAGATCCTGGCGGCGGCCTTCGCCTGCTTTGCCGAGCGGGGCTTTGCCTTGACCCGCATGGAGGATGTCGCGGCTCGCGCCGGCATCGCCAAAGGTACGGTCTATCTGCATTTCCCCGACAAGGAGCGACTCTTCATCGAGCTCGTGTCCGGCATCGCCTCGCCGCTCCTCGGTGAAGTCGGCGGCATGGTCCAGAAGGAGGCGATCCCGCCGCGTGCTGCCGTTTCGATGTTCTATGCGCTCTTCAAGCGCGAGGTCCTGGAGACGGAGCGCCGGCACCTGTTGCGGCTGATCCTCGCCGAGGGTCCGATGTTCCCCGTTGTGACCGAATTCTATTACCGCGAGATTATCACCAAAGGCCTCGCGATCGTGCGTGTCCTGCTTGCCCGTGCCGCCGCGCGCGGCGAGCTTCGCAATCCCGCCGTCGCTGACGTCCCGCAATTGGTCATGGCACCGGCCTTGATGTCGATCGTCTGGGCGACGCTTTTCGAAGGCTACGAGCACCTCGACACGCAGAAACTCTTCGACACGTTCCTCGACACGCTCTTCGTGCCGGAAGGAGGCACGACATGAAACGAATCCTTATCGTCGTCATCGTGGCCGGCGCGGCCCTTGCCGCCCTGCCTTTCCTGTTCTCCGACAAATCCCAGCGCGCCTACCAGGGCTGGGTCGAGGCCGACACGCTGTTCATCGGTGCCGACACCAGCGGCCGTGTGGTTAAACTCGATGTCGCCGAAGGGCAGGCAATTGCGCCCGGCTCGCCGCTTTTCAGTCTGGATTCTCAAACCGAAGAGGCCGCTGTCGGCGCCGCACGCGCTTCGCTGGCTCGTCTGCAGGCCGAACTAGAACTCGCCGAGGCGAAGCAAAAGCGGCCGGAAGAAATAGACATGCTGCGCGCCAGCGAACGCGAGGCGGTCGCCCGACTTGAGCTTGCCGCACAGGATCTCGATCGCACCCGCGTGCTGGTCGAGCGCGGTACGGCGACAAAGGCAAACCTCGACACGGCGACGGCCACCGAAGCCGCCAACCGTGCCGTCCTCGATAATGTCCGCAGCCAGATTACGCTTGCGAACCTGCCGGCTCGTGTTGAAATGCTGCGCCAATCAAGGGAGGCGGTCGCTGCGGCAAAGTCCGATCTAGCCTCTGCGGAAGCCGCGCTTGCCCGCCGCTTCGTGTCTGCTCCGGCAACAGGCAGCATCGAGACCGTCTATTACCGCGCCGGTGAGATCGTGCCCGCCGGACGGCCGATCGTGGCCCTCCTACCGCCAGAGAACATTCGCATCCGCTTCTTCGTGCCCGAAGGCGAGATTGCGCTGTTTTCGCTTGATCAATCGATCCGCGTCGCCTGTAACGCCTGCCAACCCACCGATGCGAAGATCAGCTTCATCGCAAAGAACGCCGAGTATACACCGCCGGTAATCTACAGCCTCGAAGAGCGTGCCAAACTCGTCTACCGCGTCGAGGCAATCCCCGCCGACCCGAAGGCGCTGCGCCCTGGCCAGCCGGTGGATGTCACCACGGGAGCCCGCCCATGAGCGACACGGCAATGCCCATCGACGCTCCCGAGACAGTGATCGACGTCCATCACCTCACCAAGAGTTTCGGCAGCCGGAAGGTGGTCGACGATGTGTCGATGTCAGTGAAGAAGGGCCGCATTCACGGCTTTCTCGGTCCGAACGGCTCCGGCAAGACCACGACGATCCGCATGCTCTGCGGCCTGCTGACACCAGACAGCGGCGATGGCACATGCCTTGGCTTCGACATCCTAACCGAAAGCGATCGCATCCGCCGTCGCGTCGGCTACATGACGCAGAAGTTCTCGCTCTATCAGGATTTGTCGATCCGGGAGAACCTGGAGTTCGTCGCCCGCGTCTACGGCCTGGCAGATGCCCGCGGCAGAGCAAGCGCCGCAATCGAACGTCTCGGCTTGAAAGGTCGGGAACAGCAGCTGGCTGGGGAACTTTCGGGAGGCTGGAAGCAGCGCCTCGCACTTGGCGCCTGCATCCTACCGGAACCGGCCCTGCTCCTCCTCGACGAACCGACGGCAGGCGTCGACCCCAAAGCCCGCCGTGACTTCTGGAACGAGATTCACGCGCTTGCCGCCGACGGCCTCTCGGTGCTGGTGTCCACCCATTATATGGACGAGGCAGAGCGCTGCCATGAGATCGCCTATATTGCCTACGGCAAACTGCTGGCGCAGGGAACGGTGGACGAGGTGATCGCCAGCACCGGTCTGGTCACTTGGACCGTCTCCGGAGCGGGCGTGCATCGCCTCCAAGCCGAACTGGAGAACGAGCCAGGGGTCGACATGATCGCGCCCTTCGGGACCAGCCTGCATGTTGCCGGTCGCGATCCCGAGGCGCTTGAAAAAGCAATCGCGCCATACCGAGAACGGTCCGATCTCAAGTGGCAAGAGGGCGAAGCGACGCTGGAAGATGCGTTCATCGATCTGATGCGCCGCTCGGAGGACAATTTCCAATGACAACGACAACGGCGAACGGCAACGGTATCTCCTTCGGGCGTTTCTGGGCGATGACGATCAAGGAATTCATCCAGATGACCCGCGACCGCATAACGCTGGCGACGATGGTCGCCTTGCCGATCATGCAGCTGTTCCTGTTCGGCTTTGCGATCAACACGACGCCGCACAACCTGCCAACCGCGGTGCTGATGCGCGAGAACACCGATATCGGCCGGTCGATTTTGGCGGCGCTGGAGAATACCGACTTCTTCGAGATTCGTTCTGTCGTTACCCATGCCGAAGACATGGATTCGCTTCTGGAATCCGGCAAGGCTCTGTTCGTCGTAGAAATTCCTGAAGGGTTCGAACGCTCGCTTCGGCGCGGCGATACACCCTCCCTGCTGGTCGCTGCCGATGCCACCGATCCGGTCGCATCGAGCTCGGCGCTCGGTGCGCTCTCCGGCATCGTGACGTCGGCACTTGCCAACGACCGGCAGGTCGAATTCGCCGAGCCGACCAAGCCCGCCTTCTCCATCGTCCAGCACCGTCGTTATAATCCGGCCGGCTCATCGACCCTGAATATCGTGCCCGGCCTGCTCGGCACAATCCTGACGATGACGCTGCTGATCTTCACGGCTCTCTCGGTCACTCGCGAGGTGGAACGCGGCACGATGGAGAACCTGCTCTCCATGCCGATCAAGCCGCTGGAAATCATGCTGGGCAAGATTGCGCCCTATGTGCTGATCGGCCTCGTTCAGTCGCTTCTTATCATCGCGGCCGGCCTGCTTGTCTTCGGCGTTCCAATCCTTGGCAGCCCGGCTTCGCTCGCGGCTGCGACCACGCTCTTCGTCATCACCAACCTGTCGATCGGCTACACCTTCTCGACGATCGCTGCCAATCAGCTGCAGGCCATGCAGATGGCGATGATGTTCTTCCTGCCGAATATCCTGCTGTCGGGCTTCATGTTTCCGTTCGCCGGCATGCCGAAGTGGGCGCAATGGATCGGTGAGGCGCTACCGCTGACCCACTATATCCGCATTGTCAGGGCGATCATGCTGAAGGGCGCCAGTATCCAGATCCTTGCTTATGACACGATCGCCCTCGCCTGCCTGATGACAGTCGCCATGCTGATTGCTGTCCGCCGCTTCCGCAGGACATTGGACTAGACGGCAGGAGACATCAGGTTTGGCTAACTCCGGGCCGGCGGATGGCCCGGACCTTGCCACTGTTGCCACCGCCACAAAACAGCCGATCCGTGCCATCGGACTCAAGTCCCGATACGCCTATGCCCGCCGGCATGTCGATGCGTTCCAGCACCCGTCCGGTTTCGGGTTCAATGCGTCGGATATCGCTCTCATCGCTTTCCCAGGTGGCATGCCAAAGCTCGCCATCGACCCAGGTCACGCCGGTAACAAAACGGTTGGACTCGATGCTGCGAAGAAGTGCGCCGGTCTCCGGATCGATCTGATGGATCTTTCGGCCACGGTAGTCTCCTACCCAGAGCGTTCCTTCAGCCCAGGCGAGCCCGGAATCACCACCGTTCGCGGGTGCCGGGATCGTCGAGAGCACAGTACCGGTCTTCGGATCGATCTTCTGGATTCGATCCTCCGCAATCTGAAAAAGATACCGTCCATCGAAAGCGGTTCCGGCATGTGCCGCAACGTCGATCGAGCGGACAACCTCGCCTGCATCGGGATCGAAGGCATTAAGCTTGTCGCCGGACGCAAACCAGACATGTCGACCATCATAGGTGACGCCGCCCACCTGCTTCACATCCGGAAAGGGGCCATATTCACGAAGGATTTCAGCTTTGGAGTGTTTCATGAGCCTATCCTAGTCGTTGGGTAGTGGACCTGGGAGTAACAAAGTTGACGGGAACCCCGGCAGCGATGGGATCGTCCACCGGCGCGCCGGCCCGCGTCCGAAGGATTGCACCTTGCCTGTTTCCGCGAGTGCATCAAGCGCCCGCTGCACCGTGCGTGGGCTGGTACCAATCGCGATTGCGAGCGCCGAACTCGACCAGGCCTCCCCATCGGCGAGAAATGCGAGGATCTCGCCATGCTGTTCCTCGACGGGCGGGGCGAGCATGACCACGTCGGTTGCCCGACGCGGCGCGAGCACGAAACCGTCCTTGGTCGCATTGATATCCGCTATGCGATGAAGCTCGCCGCGCAACCGCCCGACTTCGACACGCAGTCTGGCTCGATGCGATTCATCGACATGTTTCGCCCCAAACGCGCGGGCAAGAAGCATGGTCCGCGACACGTCTTTCGGCCAGGTCTCCGCAAGTGCACGAACGAGCGCGAACAACACCGGACGCGTCGTCAACGAAACAACCTCGTCACCATTGCGCACGACGTAACGGCATGCATCGACGACCAGCGCTCCTGACGTCAGAACCGCCTCTACCTCCTCCAGCAGCAGGAAGCGCTCCCCTCCCTGTCCGATCAGCCGCGCTGCCGGCGTTTTCAGAACCTGGGACACGGCCTCGACTTCGGCATCGAGCGCAGGAATACCCGCCTCGCGCGCAGCATTTTCCGCCCGGCGGAGAGCTGTACTTGCAGCACTCGTGCGAAGACGCCGAATGGCAATCCCTCCAACGACCAGCTCGTGGGCAGTCCGCAGCGGCGGTGGAAGCGCTGCCGGATCGACGCTGGCGAGTAGGCGTTCGGCCTCATCGAGATGGCCGATGAGTAGCAACCGCCTTGCCTCCAGATGTCGCGCATGCGCTGCGTTCAAGCGATCATCGTGAGCTTCGAGCACTTCCCGCGCGACGGCGAGTGTCTTGGCCGGCCAGGTCAGATCACGCGAGACAAGCGCGATTTCCGCCTCGGCCACGAGGCAGCGTGCCCGCGCGACCGGCTCCTTTGACCCGAACGCGCGGGCAGCCGTTTTCAGCAAAACCTTTGCCCGGGCGAGATCACCAAGCTGCGCCATCGCGATGCCACGAAGGGCGAGCGCCGGCGCATCATTGCGCAACGCAACCCTCTTCAAGGCACCGAGAAGATCGCCGGTCGCAAGCAGCCTCGCCGCAGCGATGATCATCGAGTCCATCGGAATCCCGTCAAACTTGTAACTCCCACCTTCTCCCGCTCTGGCCATAGTCTGCTCACGACCACCAAGCAGCCGCAAGTGGCGGCATGCTACGCCAACGGACACCAAGAGGAGAAGCATGATGACGATGCACATTACAGGCACACGCGAAGAATGGCTTGCGGCACGGCTCGAGCTGCTAGCGGAAGAGAAGGAACTGACGCGGCGCAGCGATATGCTGGCGCTACGCCGCCAGGAGCTGCCGTGGGTCAGGATCGACAAGGACTACCGGTTCGAGACCGCCAACGGCAGCGCTTCGCTCATCGATCTCTTCAAGGGCCGTTCTCAACTGTTGATCTACCACTTCATGTTCGGCCCCGACTATACCGCCGGGTGCCCGTCCTGCTCGTCGATCGCCGATGGCTTCAACGGCGTCGTCGTTCACCTCGAGAACCATGACGTTGCCTTCACCGCCGTTTCCCGCGCGCCGCTTCCAAAGCTGCAGGCTTTCAAGGAACGGATGGGATGGACCTTCGACTGGGCATCCTCTTTCGGTAGCGATTTCAACCTCGACTTCAGCGTCTTGTTCAGCGAGCAGCAGCAGCGCGAAGGCGGGATAGAATACAACTACCGCCGTGAACCGCCAGCTCGCGTGCCTCTCGAAGGCCAGACCGTGCAGGAATGGAAACTGCGCGGCAGCGAGAGCCCAGTCGCTCAGATCGCCGCAATGACCGGAACCGACGTCGCCACCTACACGCGCGACCGGCCGGGCCTCAGCGCCTTCGTGCTCGATGGCGGCGTGGTCTACCACACCTACTCCAGCTATGCACGCGGCGTGGACGGTATTTGGGGCGTGTATCAGTGGCTCGACCGCGCACCCCTGGGCCGCAACGAGCAAGGCATCTGGTGGCGGCTTCACGACGAATACGGCCGGGGATGACGGTCATGCCTTCCTCCGGCCAAACACGGCACGGCGCCTCGGTCAAGACGCCGACAGACAACCCAGCAAGCCTCGGCGACTGGCTGTGCCTTGCAGCGGCGCCAATCTTCGCCATCATGGCGATTGTCACCTTGGCAGGCGGCGGAGCAGATATGATCTGCTCCGCAATGCCGGACGTTTTTCCAATGGACGGCATGACGGCGATGTATCTGCTGATGTGCGTCTTCCACCTACCGCCATGGCTGCGCATGATCTCAGGACGTCCGGGAGATTCAGGGCGGCCCTGATCCCGAGACCCGGCGCTGTCGCTGTCCACTGAGATTCCGGGCGCCGGACCGCACTTTGCCGCCTTGGGGACCAGCGTGCGGAAGGCAGTGGCAGATTGCGCCTTGGTGACTTGCATAGTGCCTAGCCCGCTCCACTTAAGCCCGATTGAGCCCACCAACCAGACAGGCAATCGGGAGAAGGTCAGTGCCAGACAGTTCCACGATCTCAGCCGCCGCATCGGGTCAATTTTCGATCGGCAACATCACCATCAATCGTCTCGGCTTCGGCGCGATGCGTGTCACGGGGCCCGGCATATGGGGACCGCCTGCGAACAAGGCCGAAGCACTGGCAACCTTGCGCCGGTTACCGGAGATCGCCGTCAATTTCATAGACACAGCCGATTCCTACGGCCCCGACGTGTCCGAGGAGCTCATCAGCGAAGCGCTGCATCCTTACAAGGAGCTGTTGATTGCGACCAAGGCCGGTCTGACCCGCGAAGGACCGGATATCTGGACGCCGAATGGGCGGCCGGACTATCTTCTCGAGCGAGCGAAAGGCAGCCTCAAGAAACTTCGCATCGACCGAATCGATCTGTGGCAGTTGCACCGCATAGACACGAAAGTTCCTCGCGACGAGCAGTTCGGCGCGGTAAAGACGCTTCTGGACCAGGGCTTCATTGCTCATGCCGGCCTAAGCGAAGTTTCAGTTGAAGACATTAAGGCGGCTCGAAAGGTATTCCCTGTCGCGACAGTTCAGAACCGCTATAACCTCGTCGACCGTGGCAGCGAGGACGTGCTCGATTACTGCGAGCGCGAGGGCATCGGCTTCATTCCGTGGTACCCGCTGGCGGCGGGTGAGCTTGCCCGGCCAGGCTCCATCCTCGACAGGCTGGCCAAGAAATATGAGGCGACGCCGAGCCAGATTGCGCTGGCCTGGGTGCTCGAGCGCAGCCCCGTGATGTTGCCGATCCCCGGAACCTCCAAGGTGAAGCATCTTGAGGAGAATGTCGCTGCGGCGAGCATCGCTCTGGATGACGAGGATTTCGCTGTTTTGGATAGCGCGGCTCGCCAATCGGGATCCTAGATCGAACGAAGCCCAAGCCAAATTCTTGCTCCGGTCGATCGTCTGAGCTCTGACGGCCAGATTTTCCTGTGGGATGTCGCTGCGGTCGTACTGCCACTGAGGATTTTGTCATCAAGACGTTTTGTCCGCATGGCACCGCTCTATCTCTCGTCAGAGAATTGTATCCACCGATCATCATGTGACCGAGCGGAGACCGCACTTGGCAACCGAAACAGAATTGAAGCTTGAGCTGAGCGCTGACGCGGTTGACACACTGCTGGGATCCGGCTTGCTGGGCAACCCGGTGTCGGCGGGTCCCCTGACGTCCATCTATTTTGACACGCCCGACCACGAGGTATGGGAGGGCGGCTATTCTCTGCGGATCCGTACGGTTGGCGCAGCGCACGTCCAAACCGTAAAGGCGACGGGCCTGAACAGTGCCATCTTTGCGCGCTCCGAATGGGAAGCGGCGGTAACAGGCGACACGCCTGTGATTGATTACACGACGCCGCTGCGGGCCGAGCTCGATATCGAAGACAGCGCTCTCATCCAACAGTTTTCCACCCCGGTGGAACGGCACCGGTGGAACGTCGACGAGGACGGGAGCAAGATTGAAGTTGCCCTGGACACAGGCTTGATCGTCGCCGGCGATCGCCAGATGCAGATACGGGAATTGGAGCTGGAACTGAAGGACGGCAAGCCAAGCGCGCTGTTCATCCTTGCTCGCAAGATCGAAGCGCTTGTCCCGGTCCGCTTTGGTGTCGCTTCAAAGGCGGAGAGAGGATACCGCCTGCTCGGCGAGCAGGCATCGGTTTTCAAGGCTGAACCCGTGCATCTCGATCGCGACCTGCGGGTCGGGGCTTCGTTCCAGGTCATTGTTCAAGCATGTTTTCGGCATTTCCGGCTGAACGAATCCATCCTCCTGGATAATGCAAATCCGCTGGCACTCCATCAGGCTCGCGTGGCGCTGCGGCGACTGCGCTCGGCCTTCTCGCTCTACAAGCAGATCCTGGTCGATGCGGAGTCCCAGCGACTGAAGGACGAGTTGAAGTGGCTGACTGGCGTTCTCGGAGCGGCGCGCAATATTGATGTGATGATTGCCAGGCTCGGAAGCGGCGACATCAAGGGCCGCCTGCTCGAAGCGCGCGACGGCGCCTATAAAGAGGTGCTTAACGCGCTCTACGGCTTCCGCGCCAAGGCCCTTATGCTTGACCTGAACGAATGGCTCCACTGCGGGGAGTATCTCACGCTGCCGGAAACGGCGGAGATCCGTAACGGACCGGTGGTCGATTTCGCAATCGAGGTTCTCGACCGTCAACGCAAGAAGCTGAAAAAGCGGGGTAAATCTCTGGCGGAAGCCGACGACGAGCATCGGCACGAAGCGCGCAAGGCGGCGAAGAAGCTTAGATATGCAAGCGAATTCCTGGGCTCGTTGTTCACCAGTAGGCAGGCAGAGCGACGATACGGCAAGTTCATCAAGACGATGGAACAACTGCAGGACGAACTCGGCCTTCTGAACGACATGGCAACCGCGCCGACAGTCGTTCGCACCCTGGAGCTGGAGTCACATCCCGACGCCGACTCCCTGATCGTCCTTGGCAACAGCGAGAAACTGGTCAGCGCCGCCCAATCATCCCTGGATGAATTGATGGAGCGAAAAAGGTTCTGGCGGGGATCAAGCGGACAAGCCCGACGCCAGTAGCAGGATTTCGCTGATCGCATGCACCGTTGCCGCTTTGGCGTTCGTGGCGCCTCTGCACGCCGCGGATCTCTTGCCCGCCACGGCACCGCAGCCTCAGACTGCGCGACCGAAGATCCGAAGGCTCGCTTGGATGTGATTGCCGGCGCCAGATACTGGCATGCCGAAACGACGATCGGGCTGAGCGGCAGCCTTATCGGCAACGTGTCGCGGACCGACTCTGCTAACTGGGTGGACGGGGTCGCGTCGTCTAAGGGCAACTACTGGCTGACCGACAAAGTCTCCCTCACCGGCTGGAGCATGATCGGCGCCGGTGGCGCCGATGTGGATTGGGACGTGCTGGCAGGCGTTGACCATAAGTTCAATGACACGATCTCCGCAGTTGCGGGTTACCGCGCCCTCGGTGTCGACTATAGCAACGACGGCTTTACGACGTGATCGAGCACGGCCCGATTTTCGGAGCGGTTATCCGCTTCTGATCGACGTTCTGTGGTACGCCACCCCGGAGGCAATGTGCTCTCCAGCAGTGCCCGCCGGCATCACACCGAACGGGTCAGTCCGCCGTCAACGCGAATGTTCTGTCCTGTCATGTAGGCTGCGCCCGCCGACGCAAGGAACGAAACAGTCGCGGCAATCTCTTCGCTCGTGCCATAGCGCTTCATGGGAACGCTATCGCGGCGCTCCTCGGTGGCGGGCAGGCTATCGATCCAGCCGGGAAGAATGTTGTTCATGCGGATGTTTTCAGCCGCATATGTCTCCGCGAATATCTTAGCGAACGACGCCAGCCCGGCGCGGAACACCGCCGACGTCGGGAACATTGGACTCGGCTCGAAAGCCCATGCCGTGGAAATGTTGATGATGGATCCGACCCTCTGCCTCTGCATGTGCGGCGTCACCAGGCGCGTCGGGCGGATGACGTTCAGGAGGTAGACCTCCATGCCGCGGTGCCAGTCCTCGTCTGATATGTCGAGGATGGGCGCGCGAGGGCCGTGGCCGGCGCTATTTACGAGCACATCAATGCGTCCCCACGCCGAGACTGCAAGCTCAACGAGCTTGCCGAGATCGTCGGGCGATTGGTTCGAGCCGGTCACACCGACACCCCCGAGTGTCTTGGCAAGCTCCTCCCCCTTGCCCGACGATGACAGGATTGCCACCTTGAACCCGTCGGCTGCAAGACGCTTCGCCGCGGCGGCGCCCATTCCGCTGCCGCCGGCCGTAATCACCGCTACCTTTTCTACTGACATTATACTCTCTCCTATTTTCAGAGGGATCCGCACTATTGCCGTCTACAGCCGCATGTGAAGCGTGATATCACTACGACATCAGCAATGCGAACGAGTTCCGTTCTCAGCAAGCAGTAGAAAATCTATCGAATGACAGAAGGTATCAGGCGTCTTCCCTCTCTTAATGGCCTTCGCGTGTTCGAGGTCGTCACGCGGCACTTGAACTTCCGCCTGGCAGCGGAGGAAATCGGGGTGACTCAGGGGGCTGTAGCCCAACAGATACGGGGGTTGGAAGCAGAGCTAGGCTTGAAGCTGTTTGACAGGCTTCCGCGAACGCTGGCGTTGACGGAGGCGGGTCAGAGCTACGTGACGAATATCCGTCGCGCATTCGAACTGATCTCCGAAGCAACCGAAACGCTGAAGCCGGAACCGCTCCGTCTGACGATCAGCGTTACGCCGACATTCGCCTCGAAGTGGCTGATCCCGCGCCTGCCCGATTTTACCGCAACCCATCCGAACATCGATCTGCGCATTCTGGCGAGTGATCGCATTGCCAATTTCCAAACCGACGCAGTGGATCTCGCCGTCCGTCATGGCCGACCTCCCTTTGGGCCGAACCTGAACGCAGAACTTTTGTTCGACCACGTCATTATTGCCGTCGGCAGCCCGCTGCTAGTGGAGAAGCTCGGCCGCCCCTCTCAAGGTGGCAATTTCTCACGCTACCCGCTTCTTCACGACGGCCACGATTTTTGGCCGCAGTTTCTCGCGTTGGCGTTTCCTGCAACTCCGCTGACAGGCGCCAAGAACATTCGGTTCAATCAAACGTCGCTGGCGATTGAGGCCGCGATTGCCGGTCAGGGCCTTGCTCTGACGAGCACGTTCTTCGTGGAAGACGATTTAGCAGCCGGTCGCCTTCTCCGCGTGCTGCCAACGGAACTTACTGTTGGCACCGATTTTTACGTGGTCTCGCCACGCAAGCCTCGTCATCTCGCATCTGTGGCTGCGGTAAGGAGCTGGCTTGCTAACCAGACATCTGGCAACCATCCAGGTTAGGTTTAGGCCCGCAATCGAAGCTCATTGAAGGCCTTCCCAAAGACCCCGACGGCACAGGAAGCGGCATCAGCATCGAGTTCCGGCCTGAGTCGGGAAAGGACCAGATTGTGGTGGAACATGCCAGCAAAACATCGGAATCGACGGAACGGACTGGCACTGCTCCCATTTCTATAGTAGCTCCTCAGCTAGCTGTCAGAATTGCACGCTACGATGCGGGAGAACAATCATCGGAAAGTCCAGATGACGCGGAAAAGTAAAGGCGCATTGCAATTGGCTCTTCTGGCCGTGCTGCTGGCGGGATGTACCAGGGTCGAGCCCTTGGAAACCGCCGCCGTCACACAGTCGATTCCGACACCCGCGAAGACGGATCAGGCGGTTATTGCTGATACAGTCAGCCGCGGCCCCGTCGGAGTGAAGCCCCTTGCCTGGGCTAACCCATCGACCGGAAGTGCCGGCGTGATTGAAGAAATCGGCGTTGATCCCGAAAGTTCATGCCGCGCCTTTGTAACGACCCAGCGCACGCTCGAGGGAGAAACCCGCTTCAAGGGCCTTGCCTGCCCGTCCGGCGACTCTGACTGGAAGCTCGGACCCGCGCAATAAGCACGATACCCGCCTCCGCCGGCCGAGCAGCCGATTGGAGCTGCTTTAATCGTTCTCCGACGCAGGTCATCGAAGAAGAGCTGCTACTTCCACACTACCGGCTGTAGAGGATCGACGTGGTACTGTCACAGGGGCGGGCGCCGGCTGATTGCCCTGAAAATACTCCTTGCCAGCATAGAGCCCTTCGGCGATCTGAGATTCGAAGCGTTGGGCGCCGCGGCGCGGACATCGGTAATGACCACGTCTTCATTATCACTCCTTTCATGACGTGCTGGGAGATGTCTCAAGGCTTAGGGATTTACCGGCGCCCGGTTCCAAAGATCATTGAACGCGATGCTGTCGAAGAAGGCCGATGCCTCGGTTATCTTGCCGTCATCCAATTCAAGGAACCATGCATAGGTGTTCGCGTAGGGCTTGCCGTCACGTGCCGTGCCGCTGGCGTCAAAGAAGACCACGACCGTGTTGCCGTCCGCATAGATATTGCGGATCGCCGGCTTCAAGCCGACGCTCATACGAGCATTGAACGGCCTGATGACCTCCGTGATAAAGGCCTCACGGCTCGGATAGTTCTTTGAAACCAGTGAGTTGCCGGCGATGGTCCAGCTGGCATCCTCGGCAAGCAGGTCGTATGGGCTGCCAGTGCCGGACGTCCAGGCATCGAACGCGCGTTGGACGATCGCCTTGTTTCCCGTCTCGTCGCTCGCCGTCTGGGCCTGCACGACAGGAGGCAAGGAGGTCAGCAACAGTCCTGCCGCCGTAGCCGTGATCTGCGCAAATCCGAAACTTGTCATTTGATCTCTCCCATCGTCTCAGAAAGGCCGGCGCCATAAGGTCGTCGCGCGCCAGCCCACGCAAATTCTCACCGTTAGCAACTTCAGATCTGATTTTCCCAAGCGGCGAGCTGGTGGGCCTTGAGCATGTCCTCGATCTTCTTCGGAACGACGTTGCGGAACTTTCCGGTGTCCGCCGGAACGATCTCGATCATCCGCTCGATCATCTCCTGAGGATCCATCTTGCCTTCCGGCGTAGCAAAGAAATCGTCGAAGCCCTTGCGTAGAGCCTCGCGCTTGGTGACGTTCTTGCTGTCGTCCAGCCAGCGGAACGGGTTGTCGGCCATGGTCTCGTTGTAGCCGGTGTAATAGGCGCCCGGATTGATCGTCTGGATCTTGATGTCATAGGGCGCCAACTCCTGCTGCAATGCTTCAGCAATCGACTCTAGCGCGTGCTTGGTCGAGACATAAGTGCCCCAATTTGCCGGCGTAAACAGGCCGCCCATGGAAGAGGTGAAGACGACCTTACCCTTCTTCTTTTCGGCCACCCATTTCCTCACGACGCCCTGCGTCAGCACAAGCGGCAGGAAGACGTTGACCTCGTAGTTGCGGCGCACGAGATCAATCGGAATCTCCCAAACTGGACCCGCCTCGCCTTGGCCAGCATTGTTCCAAAGCACGTCGAAGTCCCAGGACTGCGCCTGCGCTATATCGTATGGATCGGTCAAATCGAGGCGTTCAACGCGAAGATTGTCGAGGCCGAGCTTTTTGGCTTTCTCACGCAAAGGCATGACCTGCGGCGAAACCTGCACCGTGGCGATGATGCGGTGGCCATTCTGAGCCATGCCGATGGCGGCAGCTTCACCGAAGCCGGACCCCGCGCCGGTGATGAGGACGGTCTTGGACATCGTACTTCCTTCCTTGCCTGTTGCTAGTCGTGATGAGGATCGCAGTGCTCAGCGGATCAGTTTCTCAAACGCACCAAGCGCCGCCTGGGCGACCTCGATATCCTGCGAGACGGCGCCGCCGGATACGCCAAGAGCGCCGATCACCGTGCCGTCTAGCGATCGGAGCGGAATACCTCCCCCAAAGGTGGCAAGGCCGCCGTTTGTCAGCTGCAGCCCCTGCGCCGGCGCGCCTGGCTTGCAGTATTCCCAGACCGCCTCGCTGTTTGCCTGAAACAATGCGGCGGTGGTTGCCTTTCGGATAGCGATATCGATCGAGGCGAGGACGGCTCCGTCCATACGGCGGAAAGCCTTCAGGTGAGCACCGGTATCCAGCACGGCGACGACCACCGGAAGACCGAGTTCATTGGCCTTGGCTTCGCCACCGTCCAGAATGGCTTGCGCCTGACGGGAGGTAAGTTGCATGACTTCGTTTCCCCTCACGCGCCGTTTCCGACATCAGCGGATCGTCGGGCGCGCAAATTCAGCACTACAAATCAGCATAAAAATATCATGCCGCCGCATGACGGTGCGGCGTACCGATCCGGCCCTCACAGAAGGCAGACGGTCATCGAAATTCATTTGGATCGAGTTGGATGACGCCCCACCTCTGATAACCGCACGAAGAATAGGCTTTGAGTTGCTCAGTGACTTTCGCGATGTTGCGACATTGTTTGGATGTTGCGACAATCGACAGAGCAAAAGCAGATGCCGCCGTCCCAAGGACGCCGCACCAACAGATACTAGGAATCGTCAAAGCCTCTGGCGGAACTCACGCGGCGTGATGCCCACGACCTTGCGGAAGCTTACGGAGAAAGCAGATTGCGTCTCATATCCGACGACAAGCGCGATATCTCCGATCCGCAACCTTCTGTCTTTGAGGAGTGTCTTGGCATAGGCAATTCGCTGGCGGGTCAACCATTCGTAAGGCGTGTGGCCCGTGGCGATACGGAAGGCCGTGCAGAAATGAAAGCGACTGAGATGGACGAGATCCGCCAGCTCCTGGATCCTGATATCGTCCGCCAGTCTGTCGCGCATGTAGCTGGTCACCCGCTTCACCTGCCATCCCGAAAGCCCGCCCCGTGGCCCCGGCGCGATCGGCGTCGCGGCTGCGGAATGGGCACGAAGCAGCTGCAGGCACAGGAGATCAAGAAGCTGCTCGATGTAGAGATGCGAGATCGCGTCAGACGAGCCAATCTCGTCGTTGATCAGCGACATGAGCGCGAAAAGTTTCGGGTCGTAGTGATGTACGCGGTGGACGAGTTCGGGCTCGCGGCTATTTCCGATTTGGTCGACGCATGCGCGAACGCGGTCATGGCCGAGGAAGACATTCGAGGCTTCGATGGAGCAGTCGGCTCGCCAGAAGCCGCCGTGCCCCCGCGGAGCCAACGTGACGGTACCCATCCCGGGAACGCCCGAGATCACCTGGCCACCCACTTTTACCGAAGCTGTGCCGGAGCCGGCATAGATCGCGGAAATGACATGGTGTTCGAGCGGCGGCAGATCATACTCAAAAGGAACATTGTGCCAGCGGCTTACCAGCCGCGTGTCACCAGAAAAAGCTTCCGCGACCACGGGCGGCGACAGGCCGTGTTGCAGCCGGCGAATATGCTCCGTCGTATCCGCGTTCCCGCCCATGGAGGACTTTTCTGTCTAGCTGGCCCTATACGGAAACACATAACATTTCCCGCATGCTTCGAAAATGTCCATTTTAGATTGAATTTGGCGTCGACCGAAACTCTACGCAGCGACGTGGCGGCACAGGAAGCGTGTCGGCTCTAGGCCATACTCAGCTTCGGCCGCCCGCAATGATCCGGAACAGCACGTTTCGTCGGACATGCGAATCCTTGCGGCGTCGCGCGGACGGCCTGTCCCGGCGGAGCCACTGTTGACGGGCAATCGGATCGCCCTCCATCTTCGCACATCAGCCCCCATCAAGGTGGTCCTGTGTGCGAAAGAGCTTGGACGCGGCCCGGGCCGCGTCCAAGCAAGATTTAACGATCAAACGAGATCGAAACGATCAGCGTTCATCACCTTGGTCCAGGCTGCCACGAAGTCCTTGACGAACTTCTTCTTGGCATCGGACTGGCCATAGACTTCCGCAAGGGCACGAAGCTGCGAGTGCGAACCGAAGATCAGGTCGACGCGGGTGCCGGTCCACTTGAGTTCGTTTGTCTTGCGGTCGCGTCCTTCGTAAACGCCTTCCTTGCCGACAACCGGAGACCACTGGGTGCCCATGTCGAGCAGGTTGACGAAGAAGTCGTTCGTCAGCGCTTCGGGACGAGACGTGAAGACGCCGTGCTCGGGCTGGCCGGCCTTCAGCACGCGCAGTCCGCCGACGAGAACCGTCATTTCCGGAGCGGTCAGTGTCAACAGCTGGGCGCGATCGACGAGAGCTTCTTCCGGCTTCATGAACTGCCAGCCGCCGACATAGTTGCGGAAACCGTCGGCGCGCGGCTTAAGCGCAGCGAAGGAGGCCGCATCCGTCTGTTCCTGCGAGGCGTCCATGCGGCCAGGCGTGAACGGAACGGTGACGTCTTGACCGCCAGCTTTTGCCGCCTTTTCGACACCGGCGGCACCAGCGAGAACAATCAGGTCGGCGAGAGAAATCTTCTTGCCGCCCGTCTGGGCAGCATTGAAGTCCTTCTGGATTCCCTCGAGGACACCGAGCACCTTGGCAAGTTGCGCCGGCTGGTTCGCTTCCCAGTCCTTCTGAGGCACAAGCCGGATGCGCGCACCATTGGCGCCACCGCGCTTATCGGAGCCGCGGAAGGTGGAGGCGGATGCCCAGGCGGTCGAGACCAGCTCCTGCACGGACAGGCCGGTTGAGAGAACCTTCTCCTTCAGTTCGGCGATGTCCGCATCGTCAACCAGCTTGTGATCAACGGCCGGGATCACATCCTGCCAGATCAAGTCTTCCGCCGGGACTTCCGGGCCGAGGTAGCGCACCTTCGGGCCCATGTCGCGGTGGGTCAACTTGAACCAGGCGCGAGCGAAAGCATCCGCAAACTGATCCGGATTTTCGAGGAAGCGACGAGATATCTTCTCGTATACCGGATCGAAACGGAGCGACAGGTCGGTGGTCAGCATCGTCGGGAGATGCTTCTCCGACGCGTCGTAGGCATCAGGAATCGAAGCCTCGGCGTTCTTGGCCTTCCACTGCTTCGCGCCGGCCGGGCTCTGCGTCAGCTCCCATTCGTAGCCGAACAGATTCTCAAAGAAGTAGTTGCTCCACTTGGTTGGGGTCTGCGACCAGGTCACTTCAGGACCGCCGGTGATGGCGTCCTTGCCGACACCGGTGCCGAACGAGCTCTTCCAGCCGAGGCCCTGATCCTCGATCGCCCCGCCTTCCGGATCCGCGCCGATCAGCGAGGGATCGCCGGCACCGTGAGTCTTGCCGAAGGTATGACCGCCGGCGATCAGTGCCACGGTCTCTTCGTCGTTCATCGCCATGCGGGCGAAGGTTTCTCGGATGTCACGCGCCGCGGCGACCGGATCGGGATTGCCGTTCGGACCTTCGGGATTGACGTAGATCAAGCCCATCTGCACGGCGCCTAGCGGCTCTGCCAATTCGCGTTCACCGCTATAGCGTTCATCGCCCAACCAGGTGCCCTCAGGACCCCAGAAGAGTTCCTCCGGCTCCCATACGTCGGCGCGGCCGCCGGCAAAACCGAAAGTCTTAAAGCCCATGGACTCGAGCGCGACGTTGCCCGTCAGGATCAACAGGTCGGCCCAGGAAATCTTGTTGCCGTATTTCTGCTTGATCGGCCACAGAAGACGGCGGGCCTTGTCGAGGTTGGCATTATCGGGCCAGCTGTTGAGCGGCGCAAACCGCTGCTGACCGGCACCGGCACCGCCGCGGCCGTCCGTAATGCGATAGGTGCCGGCGCTGTGCCAGGCCATGCGGATGAAGAGACCGCCGTAGTGACCGAAGTCGGCCGGCCACCAGTCCTGCGAATCGGTCATCAGCGCGTGAAGGTCCTTCTTCAGCGCATCGAGGTCGAGCGTCTTGAATTCCTCGGCATAGTCGAACGCCTTGCCCATCGGATCGGAAAGACCGGAATGCTGGTGAAGAATCTGAACGTCCAGCCGGTCCGGCCACCAGTCGCGGTTGGATCGACCACGGGGCGTGCTGCCGTGCGCGACAGGACATTTGCCTGCGCTGTCGGGTTTCTGGTCCATAACGTTCTCCTTGATTGCTTTGAATTTTCTGCCGTCCAAAGGGAGATCTGCCAAACCATCAGGTCCAGCTGCGCCGTCTGGAAACGGTTTTCGGCACTCAAGCCGAGGGTACCGGTCGACGCGTCTCCTCCCTTTACCCCTTCATATCGGAACCAGGCCATAATGCTAAGTTGGATTTACTGATCATTACGATAACAAAAAGCTATGGCACTTGACGGGCTAGGCCCGGCAGCGTTTACGCAAACCTCAATACCGCTTAGATTCTGGCTGCAAGCTATCGGCAAACCGGTCGAGTGGTCGATGTAGGGCGACCGCGACTGTCAGAAGACTAAGCACCGCCCCCCACGCCTAACTTTCCCAATGAAATCCCGAGCACGAATCTCCCTTGGCACTCCCGACACAGGTTCATTTGACGGATATCCTACAAGTAGATATGTATCGCGCCATCAGGAGTTTCCGCAGTGAGATCGACATGCCACTCAAGATCATGAAGCCTTTGACGAGAGCCCCCTTGCTGCATGTTTCCGTGCAGGAGAGCCTGCGCGCCTTCATCAGTGACAATGACCTGAAACCGGGAACCCTTCTGCCGGCCGAGAGCGAGCTTGCGACCCAGCTTAGTGTCAGCCGCAACTCCCTGCGTGAGGGTATCAAGGCACTTGAATCTCTCGGCGTGCTGGAATCGCGGCGCGGCGTCGGGATATTCGTCAAAGCGTTCTCGTTTGAGCCGTTGCTGGACAATCTTGCCTATGGTCTTGGAGGCGCTCTTCGCCAGATCGAGGAAGTCATTGAGATCCGCCGAACCCTGGAGGTCGGCCTGATCGGAAAGACGATTGAGACAATCGGCACGGACGACATTGCTGAGCTGCGCGCTACCGTCAATCGGATGAAGGCGCATGCCGAACGCGGGGAATCGTTTGCCGAGGACGACCAGCTTTTTCATCGCCTGCTCTTCCGCTGCCAGGAGAACGAGACGCTGAGCCGGCTGATCGACGTGTTCTGGCTCGCTTTCTATAAGGCCTCGGATTTCGTCAATCTCGTCAATGTCGATCCGATGGCCACGTGGCGGGATCACGCCGCCATTGTCGATGCTGTTGAAGCCCGGGAACTGGACGAGGCCCGCCGGCGCCTCGACCACCATTACGAGGATATCACCCAGGTTATCGCAACCAGCAAGACACGTTCAAATGTGGGAGGAACGCAATGAAACCTTTGCCCCGACTTTCGTCGATCGCGATCGCCGATGATGGCAACAGCCGTGACGTCGGGCTTCACCCGCCCGGCCTGGCAGCGGCTGTTCCCAGGCGGCACACTCATCGTCGCGGTGCTTGCCATCAACTTCATCGGCGACGGTCTTGGGGCCGTTTTTGACCCCGCGCTGAACCAAACTGATCCCGCGAAAGAAAGAGACAATGACAAAATTTAAGGGTGTAATTCCCCCAGTCGTGACGCCTCTCAATGCGGATTTCACGGTCGATTATCCGTCCTATGCGCGGGTTCTGGAGCATCTTATCGAGGGCGGATGCCACGGCGTTTTCGTGCTTGGTTCGACAAGCGAGGTGATCTTTCACGACGACAAGATGCGCCGCGAGATCATTGAGCACTCAGCAAAGGTGGTGAACGGGCGCGTGCCGCTGATCGTCGGCGTCATCGATCCGACCACGGATCGCGTCATTCATCATGCAGACGTCGCCAAGCGGGCGGGCGCCGATGCCGTGGTTGCCACCGCGCCCTTCTACACCGTCACCAGCCAATCGGAGATCCTGGACCACTTCCGCTTTATCCGTGACGCCGTCGATGTCCCGCTCGTCGCCTACGACATTCCTGTCTGCGTGCACGTCAAGCTGCAACGCCAGACGACGGTGACATTGGCAAGAGAAGGCACGATTATCGGCCTCAAGGATTCCAGCGGCGACGACGGCAATTTCCGTTATGCGCTGCTAGATCTTGCCGACCAGCCGGACGTGTTCCTGATGACGGGGTCGGAGATTGCCGTCGACAGTGCCTTGCTGATGGGCGCCCACGGCGTTGTTCCGGGTATCGCAAACGTCGATCCGCATGGTTACGTACGCCTGTGGGATGCAGCCCAGCGTGGCGACTGGGTGGCAGCACGCAAGGAGCAGGAGCGGCTCTGCCGTCTCTTCGAAATCGTCTGGGTTGCCCAGGGCCGCGTCAGCGGCGGCGCCTCCGGCATCGGTGGCTTCAAGACCGCAATGAAGAGCCTTGGCATCATCGATACCGCCGTCATGCCGCGCCCGCGCGCCGCTCTCAATCAAATGGAAACAGCACGGATCAACGAGATCCTGCGTGCAACCGGTCTCCTCGGTGGATGACCACCATGCAGTCTGCCGAACTGATACTCGCCATTCAGAGCCTCGAAATGATGTTCCGCATTCGCCTCCTCGCCCGCAACATCGGATCGACAGCGGCTGGCAGTCGCCGGTAGCGTCGAAAGGTGGTTTGGCGTCTGAATCCACCTGCGATGCGGAGTTTTTGCGACAGATCTTTTGCAACGTCGCCACGCAGATGAGATTGCAATGCAATCCTAGGGGTGCCGAGAAATGCCAGACGCGGCGTTGGTGCTGAACCGCAGCGGGGGGGCACGTCAGCCTAATTTAACGGGGGCACGTCACTCGTCTACGATCTGCCAGCCAGTCCGTAGCCCGGGATCGACCTGCGAGAATTATAGACCGTAGTAATTCGCATCAAATGTAAGCTTTGAATTAACCGTATAGTTATGCAACTCCAGATTTTAACGTATCGTTTGCAGTTGAAGCATAGAGTTTATGAAACAGAACTGGGGCGGGGCGCCATGAATACAGTCAGTTTAAACAGTCAGACTCTGTCGGCAGAGACTTTCACCAGACGTATTATTTTCCCCATGGCCAGCATCGTGGTGGTCGCAATCGCGGTCGTGCTGGGTTTCGTGCTTGTATCCGCAAGCGGTCAGAACAAACTTGAGGTCGAAGCCTCGACCAAACTCGCAACCACCGCCCTTCAGGTTAAGGCGAGGGAAGTTGCCCGCAACCTCCGCGACTACGCGGTTTGGGAAGATGTCTACAAGAACCTCCATGACACCGTGAACGCCGAATGGGCCGCGACCGACGGAAACGTTGGGGCGAACATTTACGAAGGTCTAGGCTACGAGATGGCCTTTGCGATCAATCCAAGCGGCAAGACCGTATACGCGGTGGTCCACGGAACGCCCCAAAAGGTCGATGCGCTTCAAGTGATGCCGCATGGCTTGAAAGATCTCCTACATGTCGCCTCGATACAGACTGATCCAGTCACAAGCATCATCAAGTCCGGGGAAGACGTGTTCATTGTCGCCGCCACCGGAATTCTTCCCCCTTCCATCGAAAGATCGACGGTTCGGCCTAGGGATTTGTCGATGCTGGTGTTTGCCAAGAAACTAGATCAGAAGTTCCTTGACCGCATCGGCCGCGACTATCTTTTAGATGGGCTGGCGATCTCGCCCACCAAACCCACCGACGCAGAGGCTTCGATCCCCTTGCTCACGCAGGACCGGGTTTACCTCGGCTCGATTACCTGGTTTCCAGCCAAGCCTGGTTACCAGTTGCTCCGCTTCATCCTGCCGCCGTTGGCAGTCGCGCTTGTTATCCTCGCCGCTTTTTCCATGCTGGTGGTCCGCAATGCCCGCCGGTCCACTCGCGCTCTGGAGGAGTCGGCCAGGACAGTCGAAGCGTATGCACAGACGCTCAAGGAGAGTGAATCTCGCTTTAAGGATGTCGCGGAGGCATCCTCTGACTGGATCTGGGAGAGCGACAACGTTCTGCGGCTGGTATACTTCTCGACCCGCTTCACGGAAGTGACAGGAGTTGCGGCGGCGAGCGTTTTGGGCAAGACGCTTGAACAGTTTTTTTCCAGCGACGCCGATACCGACGGCTGGCGCCGGCTGATCGAGGAAACCAACGAGCGGACGTCATTCCGGGATCTGAGATGCTGTTATCGCGACGCAGGCGGCCAAACGCGCATCTGCCGGCTCGCAGGACGTCCCATTACAGGTGCGAGCGGTGAATTCCTCGGTTTCCGTGGTACGGCAACCGACATCACCGAGGAGGTCAAGGCACAGGAGCGCGCAACGCACCTGGCACACCATGATGCTCTGACCGGCCTGCCGAACCGCGTACTTTTCCGTGAACGGCTCAACATTGCCTTGGCGGCGAATGCCGCCGAGACATCGCGCGTTTCCATCATCTGTCTCGACCTCGATCACTTCAAAGAGATCAATGATACACTTGGGCACGGTGCCGGCGACATCCTTCTCCAGCAACTGTCGAGCAGGCTTTTGGCCTGTGTCCGTGCGAGCGACACCGTCGCCCGGCTCGGCGGCGACGAATTCGCGATCATCCAGGTCGGTGTGAACCAGCCTCTTGAATCCGAACAACTCAGCAGACGGCTTATCGAGGTTGTGAGAGCCCCATTCCAACTCGACGGCCAGGACCTTCATATCGGCGTCAGCGTTGGCATCGCGGTTGCGGATACTCGTGACAACGATCCCGAGCGGCTCCTGAAGAATGCCGACATCGCGCTCTACAGGGCAAAGCAAGCCGGCCGCGCGACCTATAGGGTTTTCGAAGCGCAGATGGACGTGGAGCTTCAAGCCCGCAAGGCGTTGGAATATGACCTGCGCCAGGCAGTCCTCAAGAACGAGCTTGAAGTTCACTACCAGCCACTCATCGATCTTGAGGCGCGTGCAGTGGCAGCAGTCGAGGCGCTAGTGCGGTGGCGCCACCCGACACGGGGTCTTGTCTCACCAGCGGAATTCATTCCACTCGCAGAGGAGACGGGCCTGATCGTCGCCATTGGCGAATGGGTTCTTGAAACAGCTTGTCTGCAGGCGCTGGAGTGGCCGCAGCTCCGGGTCGCCGTCAACCTCTCGCCTGTCCAATTTCGAGGCCGTGACCTTGTCGACAGCGTAAAGGGTGTTCTTGTTCGAACGGGCCTTGATCCAGCACGTCTGGAACTGGAAATTACCGAGAGTGTCCTTATCAACGATGCCACAGCCGCGCTCGAGATATTGAACGGTTTGAAGAGCCTCGGTGTCAGGATTGCGATGGACGACTTCGGCACCGGGTATTCATCCTTGGGTTATCTCAACTCGTTTCCGTTCGACAAAATCAAAATCGACAGATCCTTCATCGGAGATATGAGCAGCAAGGATAAGTCCGGCGCGATTGTGAAGTCGGTCATCAGTCTCGGTCAGAGCTTGAACATGGTGACGACCGCCGAGGGAGTGGAGACGATCGAGCAGGCCACCTTCCTCACCAAGGAAGGATGCGACCAACTCCAGGGATTTTATTTCAGTAAGCCCATCACAGCAACGGAACTCACCGCGTTCATCGATCGCTGGGAAGGGTCGGACATATTATCAATTGTAGCAGCCTAGCCGCAAACAGAAATCAAACAGGAAAATTGAAATGACTGCGCAAACCGCGTCTGCCGTCCTAGACGAGCCGGATTTGTCCCCGCGCCAGCTCCAGGCACGGATACAAAGTTCCATTCCATCGCTGGAGAAGGCTCGCCACACAGGTACTCCACTCGCGAGCTATCCTGACGTGAACACTATTATTGCTGAATTGCAGCCAACAGAACCGGTTTTTTGCATTTCGCCCGCGAAGTTGCGGGAGTCTGCGCAGAGCTTTCAGTCGTTTCCTGGCCGAGCGCTCTATGCGGTCAAGTGCAATCCTCACCCATTCGTGCTCGAGACCCTCTATCGTTCCGGCATTACCGATTTTGACGTCGCGTCGCTGGATGAGATCCGTCTGATCGACGGCATGTTTGGGAAGGCTGCCGGCCAGTTTTTCAACAACCCGGCGAAAACACGGCCCGCCATACGTGCTGCAAGCGAACATCATGGCATTCGCTTCTATACCGCCGACTGTATGGAAGAGATTGAAAAGATCGTCGACGAAGCCGGCTCCAGGGACGACCTGGTGATCGCCGTCCGCCTGGCTACCCGTCCCGCTGACGCAAGGTATGTTCTCGCCACCAAGTTCGGTGCCCAGCCCAACGACGCAGCCGAAATGTTGAAGGCCATTCACGCGCGAGGCATCAGGGCCGGGATCTCGTTCCATGTCGGCTCGCAATGTCTGGCACCCGGCGCGTTTGCCGCCGCCGTGGAACTCGCTGGAAAGATCGCGACCAAGGCGGGCGTTCCCTTAAGCGTGCTGAACGTCGGGGGCGGTTTTCCAGCACCTTATCCCGGCGACAAGATCGAGGCGCGAGAGCACTATTTCGGGAACATCGTCCGAGCGGTGCGAATGATCGAGCTGCCGCGCGGCTGCATCGTGCTTTGCGAGCCGGGCCGAAGCCTCGTGGCAACAGCGGGGACGACAATCGTTCAGGTGGTGATGCGCCGGGGATCGAACATTTTCGTCAATGATGGCGTTTTTGGTACGTTGCAGGAGCTCGGTCACCCCAAGGAGCACCGACCGACCCGGCTTATCAGGAACGGCACACGCTGGGCGGCCCCCAATGTCGATTTCAAGATTTATGGGCCCACCTGCGATTCGAACGATGTGCTGGGAGCACCGTTCAATCTGCCTGAAGACGTTCGCGAGGGCGACTGGATCGAAATCGGCATGATGGGTGCGTACAGCCTGTCGATGCGCACGCAGTTCAACGGCTTCTATGCCGACACCGTCGTGGCACTGGGTGAATAAAGGCAAAGCGCGATGTCTTTATTCAGCTCCAGCCGTTTGGTCGCCTCGCTGGTCGGAGCTGTGGGAGTCATCCTCTGGGCCACCGAGACGACACTCGTTACCTTCACCACGGCCATTCCGCCTCTTCAGACAGTGGCGACCGCATTTCTCTTCGCCGCCGCCATGTCGCCTTTCGTGTGGCTTGTCACAGGCAGCCACCCGCTTGCCGCATTTCGTCAACCACCCCGCGTCTGGCTGCTCGTGGTGATTTCGCTGGTGGGCTACCATGCCTGCATTTACTACGCCACGCAGAAGGCGCCCGCGGCAGCCGCGGCCCTTCTTCAGGGAACGACACCGCTTATGATCGTGCTCGGGTCTGCTTTCCTCCCGGGAGAGAGGCTCCGATGGTGGCACATTGTCGGCGCGCTGATGGGGTTGGCGGGCGTCATCAGTCTGGTAGATACCGGCAGCAGCGAAGCGTCCTTTTCGGCGGGAGCGACCTTCTATCTCTCGCTGATCGGCGTTGCGGCGGCGCTCTGGGGGATTTATTCTGTTCTGACGAGAACACTGCCGGAAGTTCCTTCCTCGGCTCTCGGAATGTTTTACGCCGCTTCCGCCATCGTCTCATACGTCGCCCACCTGTCGTTTGAAGAGTGGGTTAGGCCCACGACGGCTGAATGGCTGGCAATGGCTGCGCTTGGCTGCTTGCCTATGGGGCTCGCCATCTATTTCTGGGACCATGGGCTGAAGAAAGGGGACATTCAGGCGCTCGGGGCCTTCTCTTATGTCGAGCCGTTTGTCGGAGCCCTTTTCGTCGCTTCATTCACAACGGCCGCGTTCGACCTATCCCTGTTATGGGCCGGAGTGCTGGTCATCGGTGGCGCCATTATCGCCAGCACCAGCCTCTGGGCGCGAAAGGAGATCAACACGGCCGGACGGGAGAGGGAGCAGGATCATAGCGATCCAGAATCACTGAGCGAAGCTTCGATCAGCCCCGTGATCAGCCTGTCGTGATCACGGTACCTGTAGATGCTCCCGGATGTCTAGTCGGATGGAAGAAAACATCGTCCCGCTATTGCATCCTCAGCACCATCTCCGCTGCCTTTTCCGCGATCATGATCACCGGGGAGTTCGTATTGCCGGACACGATCGTCGGCATGATCGAGGCATCGACGACGCGCAGCTTCTCAAGCCCGCGCACGCGCAGCTTTGCATCCACCACCGCCATCGGATCGCTTCCCATCCTGCAGGTGCCGACAGGATGAAAGATCGTGGTGGCGATGTCACCTGCACGCCGGATCAACTCGTCATCGCTCTGATATTCCCGGCCCGGCAGCATCTCCTGCGGTCGAAAGCGGGAGATAGCCTTCGTTTCCATCAGGCTGCGCGCATGACGGATCGAATTTGCCGCGAGCAGCCGGTCGCCCGTGGTCGAAAGATAGTTGGGACGAATTTCAGGGGCGGCCGAGGCATCACGTGTCGTTATATGCACCGTGCCGCGACTTTCCGGCCGGAGGTTGCAGACAGAGACAGTCACGGCAGGATAACGATGAAGCGGCTCGCCGAGCCGGTCGGTGCTGAGCGGCTGAACGTGATATTCGAGATCGGCGGTAGCCACGGACGGATCGCTTTTGGCGAAGATCCCGAGCTGGCTTGGCGCCATCGAGAGCGGACCGGACCGGCTGATCGCATACTGCAAACCCATGCCGGCACGGGTAAACAGGTTATGGTAAAGCTGGTTCAGCGTGCGCGCACCCTCGATCCTGAAGACGGTTCGGATCTGCAGATGGTCTTGCAGGTTTTCGCCGACACCCTGAAGCTCGTGATGCAGGGGAATGCCGAGGCTCGACAGCACATCCGGTCGCCCGACCCCCGAAAGCTCCAGAATTTTCGGGGAGTTGATCGAACCCGCAGACAGAATGACCTCGCGCGACGCGCGGGCGACGCAGGAGCGGCCATTGAGGCGAAAGCGCACGCCGGATACAGCCTTGCCATCAAATTCCAGCCGCTCGGTCTCCGCGCCCGTCAGCACGCGCAGGTTCTCCCGCTTCATCGCCGGGCGCAGGAAGGCTTTCGTCGTGTTCCAGCGCAGGCCGCCCTTCTGATTGACCTCGAAATAGCCGGACCCTTCATTGTCGCCGTCGTTGAAATCGTCGGTCTTGCGGATACCGAGTTCCTCGGCCGCATCGCGAAAGGCATCGAGGATCGGCCAGGACAGCCGCTGGCGTTCGACGCGCCACTCGCCTCCCGCCCCGTGCAAGGCCGATTTTCCGCGATAATTGTCTTCCGATTTCAGGAACCAGGGCAGCACGTCATCCCAGCCCCAACCAGCATTGCCTGCCTGCCGCCAGCCGTCGAAATCCGCCGCCTGCCCGCGCATATAGATCATGCCGTTGATCGAGGAGCAGCCGCCGAGCACCTTTCCGCGCGGATAATTGAGCGTCCGGCCATTGAGGCTGGCCTCAGCTGCCGTCTTCATCATCCAGTCGGTGCGCGGATTGCCCATGCAATAGAGGTAGCCGATCGGCACATGCACCCAGTGATACCGATCCGAGCCGCCGGCCTCGAGCAGCAGCACCCGGTTTCTCGGATCAGCCGAGAGCCTGTTTGCCAGCACGCAACCGGCCGACCCCGCACCGACGACGATGAAATCGTAAACGCCTTCATCCATAGGCGCTTCATTCATGGGCATGGTCACGCTGCAACTCCTTTTGCGAGACTTTGCGCCTCCGAAAGCCGCCGCCACAGCGGCGTCATCGCCTCGTTAATATCCTTGTAAAGTCCGTAACGACGGGCGTAGTGGGCCGAAAGCACTGCATTGGGCTGATAATGCCGATCGGTCCGCACCATGGCGGTGGCTCCTTCGGTGAAATCGGCAAACAACCCGACACCCGTCCCGGCCGCAATCGCAGCCCCTAGCGCCCCGGTCTCCCGCGACACAGCAACGGTGACGGGAACGCCCAGTACATCCGCAAAAATCTGCGGCCAGAGCCTGCTGCGCGAGCCACCGCCGGAGAGCACCGCCTCCTCGAAGGTCGCACCCGCCTTGCGGATGGTCTCGATATGCTGACGATGACTGAAGGCGACACCTTCCAGAAGTGCGCGGATCAGATGCCCCTTGGTGTGCCAGCCAGCCATGCCATAGAAACCGGCCCGCGCATGGCCATCCTGCTGGGCGCCATAGAGATAGGGGTGATAGAGCGGATCATCCGCAACCGGCGCGACCGCAGCCGCGAGCGCGCAAGCCGCGTCGAAGGGCGAGACGCCCTCCTGATGCTCGTCCTCGAAGAATTCCCGCACCAGCCATTCGAGATTGGCGGCCGACGTGGCGCTGTTTTCCATCGCCATGTAGCGGCTGCGGTCGAAGGTGGAGGACATGAAAACCGGGCCATCAAGGTCGGGGCCATCGATGATCACCTGATTGATGCTCCAGGTGCCGGCGATGATCGAGGCGCTGCCGGTGCGCGACACGCCCGAGCCGAGCGCCGACGCCACAACATCGAACAGCCCGCCAACAACCGGCGTGCCCGCGGCAAGCCCGGTCTCGGTCGCCACATCTTCCGTTACATGCCCTGCGATATCGGTGCTTTCGATCAACGGCGGCAGCATATGCATGCTGTCGGCAAGCCCGTAGGCCGCCATCAGCGTTCTGTCGTAGCGGCGGGCGGCGAGATCCAGCAAGCCGGCGCCGGACATGTCGGAAACCTCGCTGACACGGTTTCCCGTCAGCCGGTTGACGACGAAATCCTTGGAGAAGAACACCGTGCCGATGCGCTGGAAGAGCTCGGGACGATGGCGTTTCAGCCACGCGAGCAGCGTCGGCGTTTGGGAGGGCCAGGGGCGCTGGCGAGCGATCGGCGCTGTGCGGTCGCCGACCCCTTCGGCCACCCATTCCTCAACAAGCCCGGTCGCGCGCGTATCGAGCGACTGGATGCCGAGAAGCGGCTGGCCGTTGCGATCGAGCGCATAGAGCCCGTTACCATGGCCGGCGCAGCCGATGGCCGCGATATCCTTGGCAGCAATGCCCGCTTTGTCGAGGCAGGTGCGTATCACCCGTTTGGCATTGGCCCAGAGTTCGCCGAGATCGCGCTCCACATGACCGGGGCACGGCATGCGGCTATGGCCCTCCTCTCCGGCATAGGCCACCTCCCTGCCCTTAAGATCGAAGATCACGGCCTTGATGACGGTGTTTCCGGCATCGAGCCCCAACAGATATCTTTCCATTCCGAACGCCTCCCAAGGTTCTGACAGTCTTGCGCGGTTCGGGCCGAAAGCCCAGCGCCGATACCCTCTCCTCCCCGTTGGGGAGAAGAGGAAACCCAACCTCATCGCTGCTGATAAAGCGCAAACGCCTCCTCGCCACTCTTGTCCTCATGGATGATCGCCATCAGACCGCGCACGACGGCGTTCGGATTGGTATGCTGATAGATATTGCGTCCATAGACCATGCCCATCGCCCCCTGCCGCATCAAGGCGGCGGATTTGGCGAAGACGGCGAACAGCTCTTCCTTGCCGCCGCCGCGCACCAGCACCGGGCAGCGCGCTGCCTCAACCACGCGGTGGAAGTCCCCCGCGTTGGTCGTCGGATCGGCCTTGACGATATCGGCGCCCATTTCGCGGGCAAGCCGCGCCAGCGTCACGATCTTCTCAGCATCGCCATCGACCATATAGCCGCCGCGCTCGGTTACCGGCTGCATCACCAGCGGTTCGATCATCAGCGGCATGCCGTATTTCTCGCAGTCGGCGCGGACGCGGGCAATGTTCTGGACACACTGGCGGAAGAGATCGGGCTCGTCCGGCAGCATGAACAGATTGACAACGACGCAGGCAGCATCCATCTGCAGCGCGCCGATCAGCGGCTCGACCTCGTTCTGCAGCACGGCCCACATATCCCGGTGACGGATGCGGTTGTAGGGATTGCCCATGTCGATGCGCATGACCAGCGCCGGCTTGTCCTTGCCGGGCAGGTCCTGCAGAAGGTCGGCCTGGCCGTAATTCATCTGGATCGCATCGGGCTTCGCATCGACCAACGCCTTCAGAACGGCCGGCATATTTTCCAGCCCGTCGAGAAAAGACGGCTCGTTACAAACGCCATGATCGATCGCCACATCCAGGCAACGGCCGTTGCCGAACAGCCGGTTCATCCGGACCTTGCTGATGTCTCGCATAGTTCACTCCTTTGTTCGTTCCTCGCGGAAAGGGTTTCCTCCGAAACGCCGTGGCGGTCGTTCAGGAGGGTCAGAAAACGGGCGCGCTCTTCGGCCGCGCGCTGGGGCGGCCAGCCCTTCTCGGCGGCGAGGATAGCAAGGGCGACATCTGCAACATCAAGCGAAAGCTCGCCGCTGACGGCCAGCGTCGTTCGCCGCAGCAGCAGATCATCCAGATGCTCGACTGCCTCAGAGCGGATGAGATGGATAAGTTCGCGGGCGCTGTAGCCGGCGTGGGGCAAGGCTTGATCCGCACCCGCGGAGATAAAGCGGGCGATCTCGGCGGCATCGGTGCCATAGCGTGTAAAGAGCGTGGCGACTCGATCGGCGGCAAGGCCAGTCGTGGCCGAAAGTTGCCGCAGCCAGTCATCGCGATCATCAGGAAAGCCGCGCCCTCCCCCGAACGTGCGTTCGGCTGTATCCAGCCGGCGCGGCAAGCCAAGCCGTTCCAGCGCCATGTCGGCGGCGAGTTCCCCGAAGGAACGGAAAGTCGTCCACTTGCCGCCGATCATGCAGAGCACCGGGGGACCGCCATCGCTGCCTTCAAGCATCGTGCAGAAATGATCGCGCGGAATGCGGCCGGTAAAACTGTCGGTGCTGGCGGGCAACGGCCGCACGCCCGCAAACTGGAAGACAATCTCTTCCGGCCGAATGACGATGCCCGGCAACACGAAGGCGAGCGATTGTAGGATATAATCGCGTTCGTCTGCCTCGCAGCGAACAGTTCCAGGGTCGTCCACCCGGATATCCGTCGAACCGACCAGCACCTTGCCGAGATAGGGAAACAGGATGCAGATGCGTCCGTCCTCGTTCTCGTAATAGATCATGTGGCCGTCGAGCATGTCGCGCAGGCCGGGATGATCGATGATCAAGTGCGAGCCCTTCGTACCGCCCATCAGCGGCGCGGGCCGTGTATCCTCCGGAAAGAGCGCGCCGTTGGCAATATCGATCCAGCCGCCGGTGGCGTTTATGATGAGAGACGGTTTGATCGTCAGCACCTCGCCGGAGACGTCGTCGCGCAGGAGGAAACCTCCGGCCGGGGCTTGCTCGATCGTAGCGTAATTCAAAGCAGCGGCATTCGGGCCGGCAGAGAGCCCGTCGCGCAAGATCTCGACACCGATGCGCTCCGGGTGACTAACCCAGGCGTCGTAATAGGTGGCGGAATTGCGGATCGCGGAATTGAGCGCAGGCCATTTGGCAAGCGTGCTGCGACGACCGCGAAACTGATGCTTCGGCATCAATGCGCGCTTGCGGGTCAGGAAATCATAGATGCCGAGCCCTGCCTTGATGGTGATGGCGCCCCGGCGGCTCGGGCGGCGGGTGAGGCCGAGGAAACGCACGATGCCGTTGCCGAGGCCGGAGAAGACATCGAAGATCGGAACGGTGGTCGGCAGCGGCGCGACGTAATGCGGCGCGTTGCGCAGCAGCCGGTCACGCTCAACCAGCGATTCCCGGACAAGGCTGAACTCGCCATTTTCGAGATAGCGCAGGCCGCCATGCA
The DNA here is from genome assembly GCF_020166565.1 of Rhizobium sp. 3T7. Lineage (NCBI taxonomy): Bacteria > Pseudomonadati > Pseudomonadota > Alphaproteobacteria > Hyphomicrobiales > Rhizobiaceae > Rhizobium > Rhizobium sp. 3T7. The sequence continues at coordinate 25,401 of NZ_JAIQXS010000014.1, read as the reverse complement.
CCATTCGCGACAGCGCTGCACTGGCACCTGAGCAATAATCGCCCCTCTCGAGGAGCAGCACGTTCACACCCTGCAGCGCAAGCTCACGAAAGACGCTGAGCCCGTTGATGCCGCCGCCGAGGACGCACACGTCCACCTTCGGGCTATTGCGGAGCCCGTCCAATGTCTCTTCACGGTTCATGATGACAGCCTGTTATCCGTCCATGTTGGCCAGTTTCGCAGCCAGCGCCACGTCGATGGCCGAAAGTTCTTCCGCAGTAAGCCTGAGTGTTCCGGCCCGCGCATTGTCGAGCGCCTGCGCCGGGTTTCGCGCGCCACAGAGGCCAAAAGTAACGCCGGGCCGCGCCAGCGTCCAGGCGATCACCACCTGCGCGATGCTCGCCTCATGCCGCTCCGCGACCGGCCGGATCGCCTCGGAAAACGCCTTCGCCTTCTGCCGGTTGGCGACGGAGAAGCGCGGGTTGTCCTTGCGCTGGTCATCACCCGAAAAGACGCGGTCCGGTTCGATGGTGCCGGAGAGCAGGCCGAGCGCCAGCGAGGAATAGCTGAGCGTCGACACGCCATTTTGAACGGTGAGCGGCAGCAGGCCCGCCTCGATCTCGCGGTCGATCATGCTGAACCGCTCCTGGATCGCATCGAGCGATCCGGTGCTGATATATTGCTGAAGCTCGGAGCGATCGACATTGCTGGCGCCGATGGCGCGGATCTTGCCGGCCGCCTTCAGCTCTTCCAGCGACCGCACCGTCTCCTCGATCTGCGTCGTCGCGTCCTGCCAGTGGGTGATGTAGAGATCGATATAGTCCGTGCCGAGCCGGCGCAGGCTTTCCTCGACCTCATGGATGATCGAGTCGCGCCCGAGATGGCGGTGAACCGGTTTGCCGTCCTGATCAAAGAAGTGGTTGCCCTTCCGCGTATGCCAGACAAGGCCGCATTTGGTGGCGATGACGGCCTTGTCGCGGCGCCCGGCAATCGCCTTGCCGACAATCTCTTCCGAGCGGCCGAGACCATAGGCCGGAGCCGTGTCAATGAGGGTCACGCCGGCATCGAGCGAGGCCTGAATGGCGGCTATGGATTGCGGCTCGTCGGTCCCGCCCCACATCCAGCCGCCGATCGCCCAGGTGCCGAGCCCGACGGCAGACGCCTTGACGCCGGAGCGCCCGATCTCGCGGATCAACTGTTCGCTGCTCATGCCGAAAACCCTTCCTCGGATGCTATTTCAAGAATGCGTGCCCCGGTCGCCTCGTCGGTGACGAGCATATCGAGGTGGTTGCCTCGCAGCACGCTCAGGATCGAGCTGGCCTTGTTGAGGCCGCTTGCCACGCCGATCTTCGTCGGGATCGAGGCGAACTCTTCCAACGTCAGAGAAACGAGTACTCGGTTGAGACTGTAGTCGCAGACCCGGCCCTCACCATCGAGCAGATGAGCGAGCAGTTCCGCGCTCGCACCGGAATGTTCAATGGCCTTGCGGTCCTCGCTGGAGGAGGGGTGCAGATCATAATAGGTCGAATCTGTGCTGAGGATCGAGCCAATGCCGACCACCGCAATCTTGGCCTCCCGCGCCCGCTGGAAGACATCGGCGACGGCGCGCATATTGATCAGAATGTCCCGCTGCTCGGCATCATCGGCAAAGAGCGGCGCATGGATCTGATAGGAGCGTCCACCGAGCCGGTCTGCCATCAGGGTCGAGACGTGGTTGACGTCGGTATAATGCTTGCCCTGCACGCAGCCGGTCGCCGGGATCACCTCGACATCGAAGCGGCGAGCGGGCTGCAGGCCGGCGACGACGGCGCCGACACCCTTGCCGCCGGTGATACAGATCGTGTCGCCATCAGCAATTTCCTCCAGCAGCAACCGTGCCGCCGCTTCCCCAACCGCTTGCAGCGCCGTCTGCGGATTATCGGAAACGGTCGGCACCACCACGGCGCGACCGATGCCGCCGAGTGCCAGCAGGCGTTCTTCCATATCCACCAGCGGTTCGACCGGCGACTTGATCTTGATTTCGACGAGGCCGAGTTGGCGGCCGCGCTTGATCAGCCGGTTCACGGTGGCGTGCGAGATGCCGAGCTGGTCGGCAATCTGCGACTGCGTCAAACCTTCGAGAAAGTGCAGCACGAGCGCCTGGTGCATCTGGCGCGCGATGACGATTTCCTCACGCGGCGCAGTTGTCTTGGGTTTCAGTTTGGCAATCGGCATATCAGGCCTTCCGCTTGTGCAGGAAATGGTCGATGGAGACGGCAGCGAGCAGAATGCAGCCTTTGATCATGTCCTGCCAATAGACGGAAACGTCGAGCAGGATCAGCGATGAGGTGACGACCGAGAGCAGCGCGATGCCGAGGATGGCACCGAAGATCGTACCCGAGCCGCCGTTCAGCGAAGCGCCGCCGATGACCGCCGCAGCGATGATGTTCAGCTCCATGCCGACGCCGAAAGTGGGCGTCGCGGCACCGAAGCGGGACATATAGATGACGCCTGCGACACCGGCGAGCGTCGAGCACAGAACCGTCACCCAGAACTTCACCTGGTTGGTGCGGATGCCGGAATAGAGCGCCGCCTTCTCGTTGCTGCCGGTATAGAACACCTTGCGGAAGGCCGTTGCCCGGCGCAGCAGGAAATCAAACAGGATGACGACGGCGACGAAGATCAGGATTACATAGGGAACGCCGTAGAAGGTGCCTTGCCCGACCGCCTTGAAACCTGCCGGCAGCGTGAAGAGCGACAGCGGCGTGCCCTTGGTGATGACCAGGCAAAGCCCGCGCACGATCACCATGCCGGCAAGCGAGGTGATGAAGTGGTTGAGTCCCACCACCGTCACGAAGAACCCCATGATCGCCCCAATGGCGCCGCTGGCGAGAATGCCGATCAGCGAGGCCGTCCACGGATCGAGCCCGGCTAGGAAAAGCGAGCCGGAGAGCACCATGGCAAAGCAGACGACCGAGCCGACCGCGAGATCGATACCGCCGACGATGAGCAGGATCGTCATGCCGACGACGACGATGCCTTCCACCGAAAAGCTCATCAGCATGGCGCGGAAGTTGCCGAGCGTGAGGAAGTGCGGCGAGGCAAAGCTCATGATCACGCAGAGCGTCAGGATGATTGCGATCAACCCCGCTTCGCGCATGGTGCCGATGCGTTTCCAGTGCCCCGTCTTCGGCATGTCCGCCGCCATCGTGTCGATTGCCATTCCCGTCTCTCCCTCCTTACGCGGCATGATCTGCCGTCCTTGCCGCACTAATCCCCGATGCAAGGCGGATCACGGCTTCTTCCGTCATGTCTTCCGGGCCAAGCTCGCCGGCAAGACGTCCCTCCCGGACGACCAGCACGCGGTCGCAAAGTCCGAGCAATTCCGGCATTTCCGATGAGATGACGACGATGCCGATGCCTGAGCGCGCGAGATCGCGCAGCAGCCGATGGATTTCGGTCTTGGCCCCGACATCGATGCCGCGCGTCGGCTCGTCCATCAGAACCACCTTGGGCTTCACCGCAAGCTGCTTGGCGATCGCCACCTTCTGCTGGTTGCCACCGGACAGCGACTTTACCGGCGCCTCGACGCCGCCCATGCGCACGGCAAGCCGCCGCGCGAAATCCTGCGCCAGCGCCGCCTCGGTACGGCCGTTCAGCAGGCCCGCATGGTTAGTGAGCGCCTTCAAGTTCAGCACCGAGATGTTCTGGGCAATCGACATTTCCAGAAAGATGCCGGCCCCCTTGCGGTCTTCCGACAGATAGACGATGCCCGTCTTGACCGCATCCGCATAGGCTCGGATCGCCTGCGGCTTGCCATGCAGGCGGACTTCGCCTGCCGTATGTGCGCGAAGCCCGCAAATGCCTTCGGCGATCTCCGTGCGGCCGGAGCCGATCAGGCCACCGATGCCGAGGATTTCACCCCGGCGCAGATCGAAGCTGACATCATGGAATCGAGCGCCATCGCCGAGGCCATCCACTTCGAGGATGGTTTCGCTGGAGGCGTCTTCGGCCCCGAGCTTTTCCGGATAGAGCTGGGTGATCTCGCGGCCAACCATGCGGCGCACAACATCATCGGCCGTGACATCGTCGATCTTGTCGGTGCAGACATACCGGCCGTCACGAAAGACGGTCACGCGGTCGCAGAGGCTGAAGATCTCGGCCAGGCGGTGGCTGATATAGATGATCGAGATGCCGTTCGCCTTGAGGTCGCGGATGATGGAGAAGAGCTGCTGCGCCTCGGTTTCGGTAAGCGCTGCGGTCGGCTCGTCCAGAATGAGCACGCGGCAGTCGAGCGTCAGCGCCTTGGCGATCTCGACAAGCTGCTGGCTGGAAATCGGCAGATCCGCGACCTTCTGGCGGACGTCGATGGCAGCCAGCCGGTTCATCACCCGCTGGGCATCGCGCTCCAGAGCACGGTAATTCATGAAAGGGGAGCGCCGGCGACTGGTCGCGGCCATGAACATATTCTCGGCCACCGTCGCATCAGGGCAGAGCGCGATTTCCTGATGCACCAGACCAATGCCGAGCGCCTGCGCGGCAGCCGGTGAAGCGATGCGGATGGGTTTTCCATCGACGCGGATTTCGCCGTCGGTCGGCTGTAGGACGCCAGCGATGATGTTCATCAGCGTCGACTTTCCGGCGCCATTTTCGCCGCAGAGCGCATGGACTTCGCCGCGCTCGAGCGTGAAGTTGACATCCGCCAGCGCCCGGATCGCCCCGAAATGCTTAGTCATACCTTGAATGGTGAGCACCGGCTCCGCCATCTTCATTTTCCTTATTCATAGCCGGTCCCGGATCGAGGCGGCTGCGATAATCTGCCTCTTCTCCCCGACGGGGAGAAGTGCCTCGCTTGCAAGGCGATGAGGGGGAGTGCGGCAAGTTCAGAGCCATCCATCCCCCTCATCCGACCCTCCGGGCCACCTTCTCCCCGCCGGGGAGAAGGAGACAAAGGGCCGATGCCCTTACTCCTCGATACCCTTCGTGCCGCGGCGCTTCAGGTACTTATCCCAATAGAAGTCGTCGGCATTTTCGGCAGTGACGATCGAAAGACCATTATCGACCACCGGGATGCTCATCGGGTTGAAGCCCGAACGCTTGGCGTCGTTCATCGGGTCGATCAGTTCCTGATGCTTGGCAAGCCACAACAGCATGAAGCCCATGTAACCCTGCATGCCCTGGTTCGGGTTGATCGAGCCGAAGACTTCGCCAGCCTTGATCATGTCGAGAATGTTGGCGTTGACGTCGGCGCACATGACAAGAACCTTGCCGCCGTTTTCCTTGGACGCCTGTGAGGCGCCGATCGCGGAGTTCGCTTCCGGCATGAAGACCGCGCCGAGATTCGGATTGGCCTGGATGATGCTTGAAAGCCCCTGATAGGCCTTGGTCGGGTCCTGGTTGGAAGCGGCGCGACCGACCAGCTTCATGTCCGGCCACTTTTCTTCCATACGGCCGATGAAGGCGGCGATGCGCTTGTCGTGATTGTCCTGGCCCGGATTTTCCAGAACTGCATATTCGCCCTTGCCACCCAGCTTCTCGGCGATTGCGTCGGCGGCATAGATGCCTTCGCGAGTGTTGTCCGAGGTGATAAACGAGACGCGCTTGGAAAGCGGCGAGTCGGCGGCAAACGTGACGACGGCCGTGCCCTGCTCGATGGCGCGGTTGATCGGCTCGATGAACGGATCGGAGTTCATCGGATGGACAAGGATGCCAGCCGGATTCTGGGCCAGAGCCTGGTCGAAGGTGGCGATCTGCTTGTTGACGTCATATTCCGGCGTGCCGGTATATTCGGTTTCGCAACCGAGCTGCTGGCCTGCCTGCTTGAACATTTCATAGACCGGGAACCAGTATTCCACGCCCGAGACCATGACGTTCATGACGTATTTTTCACCAGGCTTGCAGCGGAACGGATTGTCCGTTTCCGCGGATGCTGTGCCGGCAAAAAGCGTTGCTGCAAGGACCACCATGGCGGTCGAGCTGATAAATTTGCGCAAGATTCCTCCTCGAGGCCGAAGCCCCTCCCAAAAGCCTGAGGGCGTCACTTGGACGCCGCTGATCGCGTTGAAACCGAACTTCCTCCTCGAAGTCCGATGAGAACAATAAAGGCGAAGACGAAATGTATGTCAATATAATTCACTAGATGAAATATATTTCACATATAAGCGAAACGGACTGAATTCATTCCAAACCGCCGACAGATCGAAATCCCTGCACCATCCCGATATCGCAGCTCAATAGGCACGACGTAGTGCAAAGCTGCCACTGAGAGAATCGGCACCAGCGAGGCGCGAACGGCCGCGCTGTCGTTCCCCCTTCTCAGCGGCGGACCGGTTCCGCGCTACCTCATGACGCGCAGGTTGGACAGCGGCTCGCCGATCTCTTTAAAGGCTGACTGCAGGGCCGCGCTCATCGGCGAGTTGAAGAAGAAGGCGTTCTGGCTGGCGCAGCCCTTCATCGGGTTCTACTGATCAAGGCGCGTGCTGACGAAGGACGTCGGTGCAGATGGCTAAGGCGTCGTCTATCGATTTTCCCAAATGCGTTGGTTGCCGGGGCCAGATCACACGGCGACTTGTATTTCTTGCCTCGCTCGCGCATCACATAACGGCAAGAACGGGAAGCCCGCCGCCCGTCGAATACACATGTCGAGGCAAAACCTCATTTGAGTTCAAGACAATCGATGAGGCCGAGAAGATCAGACGAATTGGAACTGGCTGAGATCGGCGAGCAGCAAGGCACGAACATCCAGCATGCCAATGCGCAAGAGGCTGCATGGTTCGCTAACGGCAGCCCACTGGTCTCATCCACCGACCTGGTCCTGATTGGCAACCACCGGCAATTTGCCTTCGTCCGGAATACGGGCTTCGGTGTGGCGGGCGGCAGAGACGAGCCGGCGCTGTGCGCGGATCGCGTGCCATTGTTGGTCGATCAGGACGCCGATGAGGATCACGCCACCCATGACGGCGAAATTCAGCGACGAGGGGATGCCAAGCAGATTCACGAGGTTCTGCAACTCCTGGAGCAGGACCGTTCCGAGCACGACGCCAACGATCGATCCCTCGCCGCCGCGGAGCGAAAAGCCGCCGAGTACGGCAGCGGCAATCGCGTAGAGTTCATAGAACTGGCCATGGCTGGCCGGCGAGATCGAGCGTGTGTACATGGCAAAATAGATTGCTGCGAGCGCCGTAAGCAGGCCGCAGATGACATAGGCCGACATCACCATCCGGCCGGTGCGGATACCGGAATAGCGGGCCGCCTCCTCGTTCTTGCCGATCGCGTAAAGATAACGCCCGAAGACAGAGCGATGCAGCACCACCCACATGACCACGGAAATGATGACGAGCGCTATGAAGGTGTTGGGAACGCCGTAGGACCGTCCGGCGGTCAGGAACTCAAGGTCCGGGAAATTTTGGCCGAACGCAAAACCCGCCGTTCCGTCGGCCGTATAGAAGCGCGCCGCCCCGCGATAGATAAGGAGGCCGCAGAGAGTGACGACGAAGGGTTGCAGGTTCAGCCGGGTGATCAGCCAGCCATGAATGGCACCAATGGCCGCGCCGAGCACGAGAATGAGTGGTAGCGCCAGCATCCATGACATATCTTGGACCGCGACGAAATCGACAAACAGCACGCCAAGAAGCGCTACGAGCGAACCCACGGAAAGTTCGATACCGCCTGTAATGATGACGTAGGCCTGGCCAATCGACAGGATGCCGAACAGGCCGATCAGGTTGGCGGTATTCGCCAGGTTGATCGGCAGCAGGAACCGCGGATTGATAATGGCGACGACGATGCCGACGACGACGATCAAAAGCAGCAGTCCAAGATCTTTCTTGATCATTCGAGATCCATTCCCCGATACCTAATCATATTGGTGCCGCGGCTATTTTACGCCTTTGCCGACAGCAAGCAAAAGGACGCTTTCCTGACTGAATTCGTCCTCATCGAGAATGCCGGCGATCTGGCCCTCATGCATGACGGCAATGCGGTCAGAAACGCCGATCACCTCTTCCATGTCGCTGGAGATCATCAGGATCGCGACACCGGCATCGGCAAGCGCCCGCATCAGGCCGTAGATCTCGTTCTTCGCGCCGATATCGATGCCGCGTGTCGGCTCGTCGAAGATCATCACCTTCGGGCTCATCGACAACCATTTGGCAAGCACCACCTTCTGCTGGTTGCCGCCTGACAGTGTGCCGGTTCGGCTCGAAATAGAGGGCGCCTTGATGCCGAGGCGAATGCGCTGCTTTTCGGCTGCCGCCGTCTCCCGCTCGGCGGAAAGCATGAAGCGGCTGGCGAGCATGGGAAGATCGGCAAGGGTTATGTTCTGGGCGATCGGGAAATCAAGAAGAATGCCGTTGCGCTTTCGATCCTCCGGCACCAGGAAAATGCCGCGAGCAACGGCGTCCCGCGCGGAACGGACTGCAATTTGCTGCCCGTCCTGCAGGATGACTCCGCCGTAACTGCGATCAATGCCAAAGAGCACCCTGGCAAGCTCGGTACGGCCGGACCCGACGAGGCCCGCAAGTCCCAGGATTTCTCCATACCTGATTTCCAGATCAACGGGACGGCCGGGATAGGCCTCGGTGCGCACGGCACTTACCGTCAGCGCAACTGAGCCGGGTGAGCGCTGCGGCTTTGCGGTACGCGCCGCAAGCATCCGGCCAATCATCAGCTTGACCATCTGGTCGTGGCCGATGTCCCTCTTGGCGAGCGTGCCCACAAGCGCGCCGTCACGGAGTACGACGACCCGGTCGGCTACGCGCTCAACCTCGCGGAGCCGATGCGAGATGAAAATAACACTGATGCCATCCGCCTTCAGCAATTTGATGATGCTGAGCAGCCGCTCGGTTTCAGCCAGCGGCAGGCTGGAAGTGGGTTCGTCGAAGATGACGAGCCTCGCGTTGATGGACAGCGCCTTGGCGATTTCCACCATCTGCTGCTCGGCCAGCGAAAGCGACGCCACGGGTGTGTCGGCGGAAAAATGCGCTCCCACGCGCCTCAAGAGCGGCTTCACCATGTCCCTTAGTCGATCGCGATCGACGAGCTTAAGAGGTCCCGCCTTCAGCGGTTCGCGCCCTAGGAAGATATTGGCAGCGACGTCGAGATTCTCAAAGAGATTGAGTTCCTGATGCACGAAGGCGATACCGGACGAGATGCTCGATTCCACAGTGAGGAAACGAAGCTCTGCCCCGTCGAGCAGGATCGTGCCCCGGTCGGGTGCGATCACACCGCCGAGAATCTTCATCAGCGTCGATTTTCCAGCCCCGTTTTCGCCGACAAGGCCGATGACCTCGCCTGGCATGATGTCCATTGACAGGCCTTCGAGCGCAACGACGCCTGGATAGGTCTTGCCAACGCCGGAAAGCGAAAGGAATGGCGTTGCGGGCGCGCCCGGTGACGGGATGTCGGAACTATGGTTCATCGCCTGTCCATGGCTGCTGGTACTGTCGGCATGAAACGCCTTTCGCGGCGGCGGTGAGTGCCGCCGCCGCGAAGGAGGTTATTTTCCAGCCATGGCCTTCAGGTTGGCGGCATACTTGTCAACGTCATCCTTGCCGATGATCACCGTCGGGATGATGATCAAGCCATCAGCGGGAACACCGGACTTGTCGCCCTTGAGGTAGGCGGCCATCAATTTCATGCCCTGATAGGCCCATTCGAACGGCTGCTGGACGACGGTTGCCGCGATCGTGCCTTCCTTGACGCCGCCGAGCGTGATCGGATCGTCATCAAAGCCGACGACGGTGATCTGGCCGAGTTTGCCTGCGTCGCGCAGCGCCTCATAGATGCGCGGCGTGTTGTAGGAGTAGAAGCCGACCATGCAGGTCAGGTCGGGGCTGGCCACCAACGCATCCTCCACGTTCTTCTTGGCGCGCGTCTGGTCGATGTCGTCACCGCGAACATCGACAAGCTCGATCTTGGTACCCTTGAGCCCTTCCTTCATCCCTTCGATGCGTTCGCGGGCGTTATCGGCGCCCAGCAGACCGACGAAGCCCATGCACTTACCGCCGTCCGGCATCGCCTTCTTGGCGATTTCGGCGGCCTGCTTGCCGGCGTCGACGTTCGAAGAACCGATATAGGCGACGCGGTTGGTCTTCGGCGCGTCGCTGTCGGTGGTGAAGAGAGCCGTCTGCGAGCCGATCTTGTTGAGGCCGTCCGTCTGGGTCTTGGGATCGACAGCGGAGACCATGATCCCCTTGACGCCGGCGCTGACGAGATCTTCCATGAGACGCTGCTGAATGGCGACAGCCGCCTGCTCAGGATATTTCAGCTCCATGTTGTAGTCTGGCATCTCGCCCTGCGCCTTCTTCACCCCCGCCTCGGCGGCTTTCCAGAAGTCGGACGCTCCATTGACGACGAATGCGAGTGTCGGCTTGTCGGCCGCATGTGATGCAGCCATCGGCGCTGCACTCAGCATCAACGCGGCGAAGAACAAGGCTGCATTTTTCCGCTTCAGCTGTTTCATAATACTCCTCCCGAGGGCCGCGGTTGCGAGGGCCCGTTCGCGGCTTACGGCCGGCCGCATGCGCGCCCCCTCCAAGGGCCGTCGCGAAGCGACGTGTGGCATAGGTGCCGATCGCACCCCGACGGTATACCAGAATCTAAATTAGTAAATAGTAATATGAATGCAGATCAAAACATGTCGATGCTGGGCCAAATCCGCCCACGGCGGCACAAATGCAAAAGCTTCGCGTGCGGGAGGCTTTCAGTTGGATCTAGTTGCATGGACCTGATCACACGTAGATTGTTGGCTGCAAGCCTTAGGCCGAAAGAGGAAATGATTTCCGCTTTGCGCCAGTGGCCGGGCACAGGTTTTCTCCAGGCAATGGTGGTCGAACTCTTAGATCGCTATCGCCTTTGCTGACGACGTTAGCGATCCTTATCCGGGGAGATTGTCGTTTTCGTCCGCGTAAGACTCGCCACTCCAGGAGCGCCTCAACCTCAGGCGACGGACCATCCACCGTCCACCAGCAAGTTCGCGCCTGTGATTAGGCTCGCGGCCGGCGATGCAAGGAAAACGACGGCACCCACCACATCATCGGTTTCGCCGATCCGGCCGAGTGGAATGTGACCAAGCGTCGCTTTGTGATTGTCGGCATCGGATAGAAAAGGTGCTGTACCATCCGTGTGGATGAACGTCAGCGATACGGTATTTACGGTGACATCATAGCGTGCCCATTCAGCCGCAAGACAGCGGGCTCTGTTGCAAATTTCCATTTTGGTCATAATGACCGTTGGTTGGGACGTCGCTTACCTGGCAGCCTCGCGGTTTTCGAGACTCTGAGCGAGCAGTGCTACCGCTTCCGTCAGCACGCTTGGTCCGATGCCGAAAGCACGTTCAACAATGCGTGCTTCTCCACGGATGTCGCCCGTCAGGTTGAAAATCGCAGCCTGTCCTTTGCGCAAAGCGCGCATGACCTCGAAACCTTTGATCGTCGCATAGGCCGTTTTCAGCGTCTTGAACCCTCTCACCGGTTTGATCAGTTGCTTCAGCTTGCCGTGATCGGCCTCAACGACGTTGTTCAGATATTTGATCTGTCGGTGCACGAGTTCTACGGGACATCTGCTCTCGGCCTTCAATTGCGCAATGGCAATGCCATAAGTCGAAGCCTTGTCGGTGTTGAAGGTCGTCGGCTTTTCCCAGTCCTTCAAGCCGTTCAAGGCCTTGCCGAGACAGCGTTTGGCCGCTTTGGCATTGCGGGTCGGGGACAAATAAAAATCGATCGTGTTGCAGAATTTGTCGACGGCCCGGTAAAGATACGTCCATTGTCCGCGGACTTTCACATAGGTTTCATCAACGCGCCAACTCGTTGACTGCGGCCGGCGCCAGTGCCATCGCAACCGCTTTTCAATCTCCGGCGCATATCTCTGAACCCAACGATAAATCGTGGAATGATCGACTGGCACACCCCGTTCGCCCGTCATTTGCTCAAGGTCGCGGTAGCTGACCCCATACCGGCAATACCATCGCACCGCCCACAAAATCACTTCACCCTGAAAATGACGCCACTTGAAATCGCTCATCAATATTCTCGTTGAAAATTCGGCGATCTTTCGGACATCAACGGGATTTTGCAACAGAGCCGTTTGGGTTAGATATTCATGGCTCACGAACGGCCATAGTTGATAACAAGGCGTACAAAGCAGCGGTGCGTTTGCGATGGCAGAGAGGTGATGCTCGCTCCAAATGGCGCACCAACTTTCGACAGGTTGCGCGGGGCCGATGAAGTAGGCGGCCGGGCTTGTCGCAAACCGTGGAGTGGTTCGAAGCTGCCTAATTATCTCCAGCTTGTTCACGCCTTGTTACGCGGTGGACGGCGGCGCAAGCTCTTGCCGACGGAAGCCTCAGATAGGCGCTGGCGGATCGGACGCCGCCCTATCCTGCGTTCACTGCCTGCTACATCCCCTACCTCGGCGCATGAATGAACGCCTCTAAATTTTTCTAAGAGCCTCACCGTCAGATCCAAGCTCTTGAGCGGAATCGAACCATAGTCCGCCGCCTCGGATTCTCTAAGCGGTTGTAAGTTTTATGTTTCAATGTAAAGGATCGTTCGCGACGACATAGGTTCCATTATAGAACTATGGTGCCATCCGCCAGGCTGCGCTGGCTCTGTTTGAATGCTCGCCGAAGCTTTTAGAGACCTCATACTGCACTGACGGGTCGATCCCATGACGAGAGCTGCTTTGCAAACCCGGCACATGCCTCTGCGAGGGCTACCGAATTCATGGCGTTGGTGACATCGATGGCTCTGACCAAAAACTGCATCAGCGTCCGGCTTTGTCTTTTCCAACGCTCGCACAAAGAGAGAATCTTTGGCGGCGGCAGTTGCAACCCGGACCGCTTGGCCCATGCGTCCATTCGCGCCTGCCGAAGCCAGTCGCGTGACTTAATCTGGCCGCACGGGGTCTCTTAGGAACCCGTGGCTATCGCTTGACGGCAACACATTTCACCTCAGCGAGGAGTCCCGGGTGGGCGAGCTCGGAGACACCTATACGAGTCCACGCATAGGTTCCCTTCGGAAACACCTCGTTTTTAACAGTCCGGAAAACGTCCATGTGCCTGGACATTTCGACGTGATAGCTTGTCATTTCCACGATGTCATCGAACGTGCAATGAGCGGCTTCGAGGACAATCCGCAAGTTGTCCCACATAGCTCTGAATTGCTCTGACGGATCGTGAATAATCTTGAGATCCTTTGTCCGTCCAACTTGGCCAACGACGTAAATTGTGTCTCCGACTTTAACCGCGGGAGCATAGCCTGCTCGGCTGACGATCTCCTGCATCTCGTCGGGTATGATGATCTCTCGATCCATAGTGGTCCTCGCAATCTTTGCTGGTTGCTAGCGGCGCTGGAACATGCGTCGCGAATTCTCAAGCGCCGCTGGGTAACAAAGTAGAAATGGCCAGCGATGTCAGATAATCCTTCACTTCGCCCGCCGGAGTGAACTCTGCATATTTGCAGTTGTCGAAGAGGTTCATCACGTGGCTCAAAACGGTGATGAACCTCACAAGGTGTCAGGCCAACTCAGCCGATGACGCTCTTCATGGCTAAGCCAGAGACGGCTGCGTTTTGGAAGGCTCTTTTCCCAAGCTCAGGTACATGTCTCAAAATAGCTGCGTCACGTTCCCAGACGTGACGCAGCTCGCAAGTTCATCGAGACACGCGCGTTATGCAGAATGCATGCCGCAGCTACTTGGCAGCTTTGGCTGCTTCCTCGATAACCTTTGCGACTGCAGCGGCCTGCGAGATCCCCGTAGCTGTGACCGACGAGAACGACGTCTCCGTCCTGCTGATCAAGCACGCTTCTGGTAGCTGCGACGTCTTGGTCCAGGCTTGTCAGCGGCTGCTGGACGATGCTGACATTATAGCCGTCGCGGGTCAGTATGTCATACACGCCACGCCAGCCCGAACCATCCACGAGCGCGCCATGGACGAGCACAATGTTGCGTGCGTCCGCTAAGGCTGGGGCTGTCACTGCGGCTGGGTTCTTCAGGCCCGGCTCCATACCACCGTTCTCGATCGAGTATTTGGCGAGTTCCGGCTGACGGGCAACCATCTCATTCGGTGGCTTCCAGCGGGGCCACTTCTGACGCCACTGGATGACGCCCTTGCCCTGCCAGGCGAAGCCTTCCCGGCCGATGCCGACGCCGTAGCGCATCGCCGTTCCGCCCGGCTGAACCAGGTAGAGAAAGCGCGAGGGTGTTTCCACGACGATAGTGCCGGGGCGCTCGCCAGTCGGATCGACGACCTGCTGGCGATAGTAGCGCGGATCGATCTGCTGGTAGGGAACCGCCGGGATCAGATAGCCGCCATCTTCAATCGGGCCGTACATGACGGCCAACTCGGCATCTGTCGGCGCCGGGGCGACCTGGACGGGGCGTATTGGACCTGGGACAGGCGTCAGTTGCGGCCCCACCAGCCGGCCGGGGCCGGAGGTGGAGGCGCAACCTGCCAGCCCCGAGACCGCAGCCATCGCCGAGAGCGATAGAAAGCTGCGGCGAGACGTTTTGTGTTCGAAGCTCACGCTCATTCACCGTCCTGCCACCTGCGCAGATCCGTTTGGTCGTGATAGCCCATCCGGTCGGGCGTGGTGATAAACTCAATCGTCGTGCCCCATGGCATGCGGCAGTAGCAGACCTTGTTTCCTGGACCTTTTTCGGTTGCGTACGGAATAGCGCGCGGCGCGGTAAGCGCGGTGCCTCCGGCCTTTTCGAAGCGCGCTACCGATGCGTCGATGTCGTCGGTGTAGACACCGAAGTGCGTGATGCCGATGTCGCTCGGTCTAACCGGCTGAGCTTGTTCGGGGCCGTGCATTTCGAAGAGCTCGATATCCGGTCCGGTTCCGATCTTCACCATCGCCTGCGCACGCACGATCGTTCCAGGGAAAGCGCCAGTGGCCCGCTCGAATTCTGGTCCTTGTCTCGGCGGATCCTGCGGTCCGAAGGACTGGTAGATCACCTGGCCGCCAAAAGCTTCTACCAGGAATGATTTTGCTGCTTCGATGTCGGGCACCGTGATGCCGAGGTGGTTGACGCCGTGAATGACAGGTGCGGTCATGATGTTTTCCTTTCTTGTTTAAGCGATCGAACGCGATGGGTGCGGGCGCAACTCGCCTGCAGTGTCGTCTGCACCGCCCGCGACGGGGCGGTGCAGAGCTTCAATTAGCCTTGAGGAAATCGACCAGAGCGGCGACCACTTCATCCGGACGCTCGTCCGCGACATAATGGCTGCATCGCGGAATCGCGCCGCCTGTTACATTGCTGGCGAACTCCTTGAGCATCGGGACCATTTGGGCGCCAAAGCGCTTGTCGCCACCAAGTCCAAGCACCGGGATGTCGAGCGGTTGCTTCTTGTACTCAAGCGCGGCGGCATGATCGCCGGCAAGGGTGCGATACCATTCCATGCCACCACGCGTGCGCCCAGGAAGCGCCATCGCTTTCGCGTAGATTTCGATGTCCGCTGTTTCGAAGGTGCTGTGATCGTAGAATCGCTCCGCCATGAAGGCCGAGATATAGTCGTACTCACGACCATGGATGAGGCGCTCAGGGAGGTCACGGTTCATATGGAAGGCGAAGTGCCAGATCTTCGCAGTCGTCGCCTCCCATTGGCTCCAGCCTGGCAGCGGAACGTCGAGGACGGCCAGGTGAGTAACAGCCTCCCGGTAAATGGCGGCTTGGGGCAAAGCCACCATTCCACCAATGTCATGGCCGCACACGGCGTAGCGTTCATGCCCAAGGGCAACCATGACCTCGTGCGCGTCGCACGCCATCGTCGACTTGTCATAGCCGTCAAGCGGGCAGTCGGAAAAGCCGGCGCCGCGCAGATCGATGGCCACCACGCTGAAATGCTCGGCCAGTAGCGGCATCACATGGTGCCATTCCCACCACGTTTCCGGCCATCCGTGAAGCAGAAGGATCGGCGGACCGGAGCCTCCCGTGACGGCGTTGATCTTGATGCCATTTGCCGGCACCAGCTGCTGGGTAAACCCTTTCAAAGTTGGGATCATGATCTTTTCCAGTCTGTATTGAAGCTCGAAGGAAACTGCGGCCAGCGCTTAAGCCTGGTCGAAATCGGTGGCGATCGTGATATCGCGCCAGGCGTCGATATCGCTGCGGAAGGAAGCCAGCTTTCGCTCGGCGATCGAATGCGCGACCGGGCCGAGCGGCAGATGAAGCGGGGCGTCATCGGCATCGACTGCCTGCAGGATCACCGCAACTGCCTTGTCGGGATCGCCCGCCTGGTTGCCGTTATTAGTTTCGCGATAATGCTTGCGCGAGCTTGCGGCGTATTCCGGCATCTCCTTGGCCACCATCGCGATCGAACGTCCAAGAAAATCGGTGCGAAACGGCCCAGGCTCGACGATCAGTACACGGACGCCGACCGGCTTCAGTTCACCGGCGAGCGCTTCGGAAATTCCTTCCACGGCGAACTTTGCGGCATTGTAATATCCTCCGCCGCCGCTGCCCGCGATCCCTGCGCCGGACGACATGTTGACGATCATTCCCCTCGAACGTCGCAGGACCGGCAGAGCAGCCTTGGTGGTTTCGATCAGACCAAAGACGTTCACTTCGAACATCGGCCGATATTCTTCGGGCGCGCCTTCCTCGATTGCGCCGAACAGCCCGTAGCCGGCATTGTTCACGAGCACGTCAAAGCCGCCGAATATCTCGACCGCCTTTGCGACTGCGGCTTTGGCTGCCGCCGCATCCGTCACGTCGAGCGGCAAGTTGATCATCCGGCCACCGAAAGACTCAACCATCTTTTCGATTGCTTTGACATTGCAGGCCGTCGCGACAACCTGATCGCCCCGCTGTGCTGCGGCGAGCGCGAGCCGTTGTCCAAAGCCGCTTGAGCAGCCTGTGATGAGCCAGGTTTTCATGACGTTTTCTCCGCTTGATTTCAAAAGATGACTTGAATCTAGAAGTTTATATTTGTACTTGAAGTGACAGTATTGAATTTTCGACGTTCATTTTTGTAAGGGCATGGCGGTGGAATGGAGTGACGTAAAAATCTTCCTTGCTATTGCGCGATCCGGCACGCTCGGCGGCGCTGCGCGTGCACTTCATACAAGCCATCCGACCGTCGGCAGACGGCTGCGCGCCCTTGAGGAGGCGATCGGCCACACACTCTTCCAGCGGACCGCGGACGGTCTCGTGCCGACCGAGGAGGGCCATGGGATCATCGCGCTGGCAGAGCAGATGGAAGAAGGCGCGCTGGCCATGGAGCGCCGGCTTGCGGGGCAGGAGCAAAACCTCAAAGGCAATCTGCGCATCTCATCAGCGGACTGGTTCGGGGCCTATGTCCTGCCTCCCATCCTGGCAGATTTCTCGAAAGCCTACCCTAATGTAGACGTCGAGATCCTGACCGGCACTCGCCTGTTCAACCTCGCCCAACGGGAGGCCGACGTCGCTTTTCGTATCGTTCCGTTCAACACTGCCGATGTCATTCAGCGGCGGCTCTTCAGGCTCGAATACGGCGTCTACATCGCCGAGGAGTCGCCTGACCCCAAATATGGCGACGGGACTGGTTTCCGGCTGATCACCCACGATACTTCGACCGGGCAGTTCCCCGATATCGCTTGGCTCGTCGAGAGTTTCCCGAACGCGAGACCCGTCCTGCGATCGAACAACCGCAACGTCCAGGGGCGAATGTGCAAGCAGGGCGTAGGGATCGCCGTCCTGCCCCGCGTAGTGGGCAATCAGATCCCGGGTATCCGCAGATTGGAACTGCCCAAGCCCCCGCCGGCGCGAGACATCTGGATGGGATATCACCGGGACCTACGACGTCTTCAGCGTCTTCGTGCGTTCATCTCGACCGTATCGGACCATCTCGCGAATGCGCCCGCATGGTAAGCCGCCCGAAGAAGATTTGATTTTCCCTGCCGACCGACTGCATTCAACCGCTGCGGTAGGAGACAGGCTCGGCAGACACTTTACTTCTCGGCCGCAATCTCCCTGTGCCGCTCCACCACAGCACCCACGATCATTCTCATCAGGCCTTCGACAAAGTGCTGACTCAGGCCGACATCATTGGCGATATTCCTCAGTCGATCCAATTGGCGTCGCTCTCGCTCATTATCGATTGCCGGCATCGCCAGTTCAGCTTTCAAATGGCCGACTTTCTCGGTACAACGAAAGCGTTCGGCCAGGATATGTAGGAGAGCTGAATCCAGATTGTCGATGGTCTTCCGATAGGACGCAAGTTGGTCTGACGTATCATAGCTCATCATTCTGGATATCTCTAAAGTTGCTGCGAAGGTTTCATGATGAGACGCTGGTATCTTATAGTTCGACTCCGCGCATACTGCGGCGCGAAAGGGCTACACTCAGCCATATTGCCGAAACTAGGAAGTAGAATGCCCCGACGCCAGCGTACCCTGCGACCGTAGAAATAGAAGGTTCCTGCGGCATCTGCGCTTGGAATATAAAGAGAGCGCCCGCCACGGCGGATTGGCCACCGCTCAAAATCATCGCCCATTGACCGCCACTCGTTTTCCAACGCCGGGCAGCAGCGCCAAGCTGCAGTAGCCCTGAAAAGATCGCCCAGAGGCCGAAAGCGCCGAGAACCCAGTTCATGCTCATCGTCAGCGCAAAGATTACGGCAAGCGTCATTATCGAGCTCGCAGTAACGTTGATCGTTTGGCTTCGGTTGACCGCAAAGCCACCGCTCCTGGCAGCGTCAACGACGTTGGCGACGGCATCCCAAGCCGGATAGATGATCAATAGGGCGGCAGCCACCGCAAAGGAATGGTTTCCGACGGTCAATGCGGCCGTGACCCACAACACCGAAAACGCCGCACGCGTAAAGTAATACTGCTTTAGCCATAGCTCGTTGCCGCTGGCGGCACGGGAGGTCTGATCGTTTACCATTATTCTCTTCCATTTCCTCGAAGGATGAAAAATTACTGAAGCGGGTTCCGTCAGAAGAAGCCGACATGTTTGCCAAATGCGGTATTATCGTCCCACGCATTTCGACCAATTCAGTCGCGTTCGCCGGAGAGTTTCGCAGCTGGCTCCTCTAAGAACTCGACGTCCTGTGCGCTGCCGTGCAACGGAGTCATTAAATCAATGCCGTGATCGCTCTCCGAGCGCATGCGCTTTTCGAACGCCTCGTTGATCGCCCCCTGCCGCTTTGCGACCCATCGGCCGTCGGGATCAGAAAGGATCGAGTTGGTTTGGCCGATCTCAACCGGGGGCGAAGAAGCGGTCGCTGAGATGGGCATTACTTTTTGAACTTGGCGTCTGCTCATGAGCTGTGATCCTGTGGTTTTTCGTTTAATTGCCTCAGATGCCGGCGTACCATTCGTACCCGCGGTCTTCCCAATAACCGCCGTTCCCGCCCCACAGGCCGGCGAAGCTGTCGACCAGTTCGATGCGCATGATGTATTTCGCCTGCTTGTAACCAAGCTGCCGCTCGACCCTCAGGCGCAAGGGAGCGCCGTGGCCGACGCTGAGGTCCTGGCCGTTCATCTGGTAGGCCAGAATGGTTTGAGGATGAACAGCGTCGATGAGATCTATGCTCTCATAATAGCGGCCACTCCCGTCGAGCGTCTTTTCGAGTTCGTCGGCACAATGTAGTACGACATAGCGCGCTGTCGGCTTGAGCCCGGTCAGACGCAGCAGGCTTGCAAGCGGCACCCCCGTCCATTTGCCGATAGCGCTCCAGCCCTCGACACAGTCATGGCGGGTGATCTGCGTGCGGGCCGGGAGCGCCTTCAAATCAGCAAGCGAAAACTCTCGCGCACGCTCAACAAGGCCGTTGATTTTCAACCGCCAGGCCGTAAATTTGCCTTCGGCCAGTTCAAGATATTCGTCACTATCGGGAGCACTCGTTCCATTCACCCGAAAGGATGGGGAAATGTCCTTTTCATCAAACTCCCGCGCCAGAGCATCACGACCCTGGAGTAGTCTCTGAGCCTTCATGGTCAGGCGTTCGGCTGAGCGAAGGACATTGGCGACGTCCGCGCTCTGATCCAGAAGATCACAACCGGAAAGAGTCAAGGCACTGGCGCCAAGTGTGCCACCGACCAGAAAGCGGCGTCTCGTAAAAAGCGTGCTCATGATTTTGGGCCTTTTTCCTGGATCGCATAGCGTCCAGTGATCATCGAGCGGATGTTGTTCCAGGTCCCCGACAGGACGACCATTGCCACATGGACGATGACGAAGATGACAAGCGCTGACGCTGTGATGAAGTGGATGGTGCGCGCTGACTGACGTCCGCCAAATATATCGATGAGGGCGGGGAAAGCGGCGTCAACCCCGGGTGACATGGTCAGACCTGTCAGGACCATCAGAGGCAGGAGGACAACAATGACGGCCAGATAGGTAAGCTTTTGAAGAGCGTTGTAATGTCTGGCCTCATCCCCTTCCGGAAAGCGTAGCCGAGCGTGGTCAAGGACTTCAAGACCAAGATGGCGTGGTGAGAGCTCATGCGCCTTAGGCGCAAGATCGCGCCTGAAATGTCCGCTCAGCAGGCTGAATCCAAGGTAGAGAACGCCGTTGATCACAAACAACCAGGCAAAGAAGAAATGCCAGCGACGTCCCATCGCGAGATCCTGGAACGAGGGGATTGTTGCCCAGGACGGGAAAGCTCGCGCAGTCGGTTCCCCATCAACATTGGAAACACCGAGGACGCCGGTTGTAGGGATCTCTAGCCCTGCGACACGCACGAAGCCGCGTGGCGTGCCTCCATCGTCGTCGGAGCCAATTGTCAGAACGGCAGGGTCGCCGTTCGCGCCGTGATGACCCCAATAAAGCTCCGGGTGGGCATTGAAGATCTGCAGCCCGCTTAAAAGAAGGAAGCTCAGGCAAAGCACGTTCAGCCAGTGCGTAAGCCGGGTCACAACGGAGTGGCGGCGAATGAAGATCGTCCGAGGAAATCGAACATTGTCATTGGAAGCGTTTGCGCTCATCTCAGCGCCTTTCATCTGTGGCATTTTACGGCTGCAGATCAAGCAGCGTCGATCTGTAGTCGCTGACCGAAGCAGTAAGGCGGGTGCTTCGGCCAGTGACGGCGTGGCTTACATGGGGGGAACCACGCCATTCTTGCCGACGACCACCTGATGGGCGATCGGGCCGGTTGCAGCCTTTTCGGCGGTGATGAAGACAACGGCTCCGGGAATGAGATCATCTTTGGTGGCCGCGGCAATCGTCACGACGGGCGTCCCATCCGGAATGGCGATTTTCTTTTCCTTGCCATGATAGGTGACGGTAACAGTCTGGCCATCGACGCCTTTGACGGCATCTGCGACCGTCGCATTGGTCATGCTGCTTTCGGGCTTAAGATCCCAGCCATAGCTACCCTCGCCTGTGCCCTTCATTGCCGGCGGGAAAATGAGAACCTCAAGCGCACCATCACCACCGTCGGCCTTTGGCAAGGATGCGATGCCGACAAAATCGCCCGGCTTGATGTCGGTCACCTTGACATTTGCTACGCTTGCCACCTTCCAGTCGTCGGCGAGCGCGACATCGACTGCCTCACCTTCGCGCGTCTTCACCTTGAGCGTGGATCCCGCGTAGGTGATGATACTGCCGCGCACGTGGATCGGCGCGGCCTTTTTATCTTCAGCATGGACAGGTGCCGAAAGGACAGTCGTAAGGCCAAGAGCCAGTGCAGGGAAAATTTTCTTCATTTCATTCTTCCTACTAGTTGGTAGTTTTGAAGGACGCGATTTTACCTGGGTGGCATAACCACCGCAGGATTAGTGAGAAGCAGTGGGCGTCAGTCGGCTGAGTGCGGGTTGGAGTATTGTCACGAATACTTCAGGCTTCCCATAGGCTCTCGCCGAAAGCATCGCCCCATAAACCGTCGCCAAAAATGCCTCGGCTTCGACCTCAGGCGCGCTGGCAAGGACTAGGGTGCCTTGCGTAGATCCACGTTCCATCACCGAGGCAAGCCAGGAGGAGATAAAGCGAAAGAATGCCGTGACCTCCGTTGCAACTTCCGGCGGAAGGGATGGCAGTTCACTGGCAAGCAGCGCGCACACGCAATATGGCCTGCTGGCATCCTCGATGCATTTCGCCCAGTGGTTCGCATAAACCTTCAGGATGTCCAGTGCATCTGGAACGCTTTGTTCAAGAACCGTTACACTTGTCTGGCCGTCTTCTCGATAGCGCTTGACCAATTCACGTACCAAATCGACCTTGCTAGGGAAGTGGTGGTGGATGCTGGCCTTCCGAATTCCGACCACTTTCGAGATGTCTGCATAGCTGAAGCCATTATAGCCTCCGCTCATGATGAGGGTTCGGGCAGAGGCCAAGATATCGTCGGAGGTGGTCGAAAGATTGCTCATGCAAACTGTCTACCTTCTAGTAGGCAGAACGTCAATAACAAATATTTTGGTTTCTTTCATCGTCCGTCTGTGGACACTGTGATGTCTTTCCACACTTCAATTTCCCGCTGCAGGCGGTCGATCCGCGCCGTCACGTGCTTGAGAGCATCGCTGCCAAGCAGAAGCTGCGGCGGAGGATTTTCGGACGCGACCAGCGTTAGGACCGCGGCAGCCAACTTCTGCGGATCGCCGATTTGCTTACCGCTGACAGCCTGGCGCGCCTCGCGGATCGGATCAAAAAGGCTATCGTAATCCCCAATCGACCGCTCTGTACGGACCATGGAGCGCCCTGCCCAGTCTGTTCGAAACGACCCAGGGCAAAGGGTTGTCACGTGAACGCCGAACGGCGCCATCTCCGAACGCATGACTTCGGAAATACCCTGAAGGGCAAACTGCTGCCGCAGTAACAGGCGATGCCGGGCATGGTGATCATACCGCCCATCGACGTGACGTTGATGATAAACCCGCGGCGACGTGCCGGAACCTCGGAAGAAACGCCTTGGCGACCGCGACCGCGCCAAACACGTTCACGTGGAACTGGCGGCGCATCTCCTCGATTGGCGATTTCTCGAGCACGCCCTCGTGACCATATCCTGCATTGTTGATCAGGACATCAACTGGACCGTTGGACCACATCCGGAATGCGGTCGAATTCGGTGACGTCACCAAGAACGGTATGGAGTGCGGGAAGCGTCCTGGACAACATATCTCGTGAGGCTTCGGAGCGGACGGTCCCGATGACCGTGTGGCCCGCCTGGGTGGCGGCCGTGGCAATGGCGAGGCCGAAACCGGAATTCGCTCCGGTGATGAAGAAGGTTTTGCTCGACATCTCTGAAACTCCTTGATCAATCTTGCATGTGACAGATATTCTAGCAAAGCGGCTAGTTCGACTGCGGATTCTCTCAGAGTTTTGCCAAATCCTATGAATAGCGAGAAGCCTCCCTCTCCGCATGACCGGCTTGTCATCCTGGCCGGACAACTAGCTCCTCGTCTCGGCTACAATCAAACTGCGGTCAGTTGTGTGCGTATCCTACGGACGGAAGCGGTGCTTAATGACATTCCGGTTCTTTATTGGCCGGGGGCAGTGTTCGTATTGCAAGGAAGCAAACACGGCATTCTAGATGGGGAAATCTACCTCTACGATGAGGACCACTATCTTGCCGTTTCGGTACCCGTTCCCTTCCGGATGACGTCTACGGCCAGTCCACAGCGGCCACTGCTGGCCGTCTATCCCCAGTTCGATATGCAGATGGCGGCCGAGATTGCCTTGCAGGTCGAACAATACGCCAGCCCCGAAAAGGCCGAGCCGAGAGGCCTCTTTTCGAGCAAAATGGATAGCGGTATCGAAGACGTCTTGCTGCGCTTACTGACGGCCCTCGGCAGCCCGGTTGATGTCGCTGTGCTCGGCACCTCGATCCTGCGCGAATTGCACTACCGCGTCATGATCGGCCCGCAAGGCGGCGCGGTGATTGCGGCCCTTCAGCGGAAAGGAACGTCCGGAAAACTTGTTGAGAGCGTGGCGTGGCTGCGGGCAAACTACGGCTCCGAAATTGCGGTCGCGGATCTGGCTCGAGACGTGGGAATGAGTGTTCCTTCCTACCACGTTCGTTTCAAGAACCTGACCGGCTCAAGTCCGATGCAATACGTAAAAGCGATGCGGCTCCATGAGGCGAGACTTATGATCGCCCGCCAAAGCGGGACGATCGCGACGGTGGCGGCTTCAGTCGGCTATGTCAGCCCGGCGCAGTTCAGCCGCGATTTTAAACGGCATTTCGGGCGCACGGCGTCGGAAGAGGTGAAATGGGTTCAACAGCACCTCGGAGAACTGATCTGACCATTTCCCCGAGGCTTTCTCGCGAGCGGGTCGCATAGTCAAAATGCCTGGCATCTCATTGCAAAGCAGCCTGAAGCGCAGCTTTGCAATGAACCAGGGTGGTATCGAATACGGGGACCCCGACATTATCCTGATTCAACAGCATCCCCACCTCCGTGCACCCGAGGACAAGACAGTCGCAGCCTCGATCGATCAGCCGCTGCGCAATCAGTTCATACGTCAAGCGGCTTTCCTCGCGAACAACATCACGGCACAGCTCGTCATAGATAATGCGATGGGTTTCCGCCCGATCGTCAGCCTCAGGAATTATCGGCGAAAGTCCTCGAGCGACCAGGCGGTCGGTATAAAAGTTCTGTTCCATCGTGAAGGCGGTCGCCATCAGTCCCGGCCTGCGGAAACCGCTGTCAAGGATAACTGTCGCAGTCGCATCTGCGATGTGTACGAACGGGATCGACACCCCGCCCAAGATCTTGTCCGCAACCTTGTGCATGGTATTCGTTGCCATGATGAGAAGGTCGGCACCTCCGCGCTCCAGAGCAACGGCTTTTTCCCTCAGGATTTCTGCCGCCGTATCCCAATCGGAGGATGCCTGTAACTTTTCGATTTCGTCGAAGTCGACCGATCGTATGAGAAGCTCAGGAGAATGAAGCCCTCCCAGGCTCTCGCGCGTAAGCCTGCAGAGCTCATGATAATAAATTTGGGTCGAGGCTGCGGACATTCCGCCAAGTATGCCGATCGTCTTCAAATTATTTCTCCGTATCCACGTGTTTCGTTCTGTCTCGTCACATGGCGCTTCATCGAAAATCAGCCCGCTCCAGCCGCCAGACGCGGCACCAAAATAATCTCGTTAGGAGAACCCAACGGCGGAACGGGGAACGTAGCTGAAATCACGAGCTTGCACTTCAATTTCAGTGAGCCTGATGATTAGCGCAGCGAAACCGTTTTCCAGATGCCTTATCATCGTCTGCCCTTTGGCAGGAGAATCCGAACGCGACATACGAGGCGGCAGGTCGCCGCATCGTACGATACTCAGGCACTTATGCCGCCGTCGACGAGATTGCCCGAGC
Organism: Rhizobium sp. 3T7; assembly: GCF_020166565.1. Lineage (NCBI taxonomy): Bacteria > Pseudomonadati > Pseudomonadota > Alphaproteobacteria > Hyphomicrobiales > Rhizobiaceae > Rhizobium > Rhizobium sp. 3T7. Next base: position 213 of record NZ_JAIQXS010000014.1, on the reverse strand, counting down.
CGGTGATGTAGGCTGCACCGGCCCGGCGAGAAAGGCAACGGCCTCTGCGGCGATGGAAGCGGCGACGATCATGGAGAAGCGTTTCGAGGCGCTGACGCGTCACGATTATCTTGAGAAGCTTCGTGCCGGCGAGTTGGACACGGAGCTAAACGCAAAAAGCTCCTCGACGCTTATGCGGAGGAGCTTTCATTGAAGCGACTTGAAGGGCCATCT